>PWPN01000362.1 GCA_003557125.1 Phycisphaerae bacterium
ACTGGATGACCCAGTCGATGATCGGCTGCGACGCGGCGATGAACCCGCCGATCCCCCCCAGCGCTTTGCTCAGCGTGCCGACCGTCACGTCGATCCGGTCCGCGACGCCCATCATGTCGGCGGCACCGCGTCCGCCCTGCCCCCAGACGCCCGTCGCATGCGCTTCATCCACGCACAGCAGCGCGTCGTAGCGCTCCTTCAGTTCCACGAGCCGGCACAGGTCCGCGAAATCGCCGTCCATGCTGAACAGCGTATCGGTCACGATGACGCGCCGACGGGCCGAGGCTGTGCGGGCAAGAAGCCGTTCGAGTTTCCCGAGGTCCCCGTGCGGGTAGACGCGCACCGTCGCGCCGCTGCCGCGTGCGGCGTCGATGATGCTCGCATGGTTGAGCTTGTCCAGAAGCACGACGTCGCCCCGCGCAGCCAGGCTTCGCACAGCCGCAAGGTTCGCCTGATAGCCCGTCGAACAGAGCAGCGCCGCCTCGGTGCCCTCGAAGTCTGCCAAGCGCCGTTCGAGCCGTGCGTGCGGGGACATATGCCCGACGATCAGCGGAGCGGCGCCGCCCCCCCAGCCCCATTCGGCGGCTGCCTGCTGAACGGCTGCGACGACCCGGGGGTGGGCCGCCAGTGCGAGGTAGTTGTTGCTCGCAAAGCAGAGAAGCTCGCGGCCGGCCACCGTCACGCGCGGGCCTTGCGGCGAGGCGACTTCGCGCAGTGTGCGCCGCAGCCCCGTAGCGGTGCGTTGCCGCAACTGTTCGGAAAATGTATCAGCCTCGCCTGGAATCATGTCTCGGAGACGTCGTCCTGGGCTCTTTGCGGGATCGGCAGATTCGCGAAACCCGAGGAGCTGGATTGTCCGCAAGGTCCGCAGGATGCGGGCGATTTGTCGCCGCTCGGGCACTGACATGGGGATTGCAAGCTGCTGCCGGGCGGATCCGCCAGTCGTGCCTGGTCCTGTTGCCGGGCGGTATCGAGGCAACCGGAACTGCAGCATCCCCCTCCGCCCGAACGTAGCGAACGGCGCACCACGATGACCAGGTACCCGATGGCCACTGCTGCGATAACCACGACGATCACGGTCTGCATGCTTTCACCTGCCCGCTTTCAGCCTTGCCCCGTTGGGCCCCTTGCCCCTGTTGCGCCTGCCCTTGGTGGCATTGTAGCCACCGTCCGCCTTTCCGGCAGCGCCGACACGATCCAACAGAAGATGGTACATGCGGTCCGGCCCGCTCTTGGCGATACGCACGTCCTTGACGAACACGCGCCCGTCGAGCGTCGCCGGGCCGAGCCCTGCCAGGGCGGGGACCGCTTCGCGCCCCCCGATGAGCAGCGGCGCCACGAAAACGTAAGCCTCGTCGGCCAACCGTTCGTCCAGGAAACGACCCAGCGTCTCGCCGCCGCCCTCGACGAGGATATTGGTCATCCCCGCTTGGCCGAGCTTGTCCAGAAGCTGCCCCAGGTCGAACCCCGCGCGCGTCGTGCGGATACCCATCAGGATCGCGCCGCGCTTCTGGAGACGGTGCGCCTTGGGGGTGCGCTTCTTGAGGGGCGTCGTCACGATCACGGTCGGCGCGTCGCCGCATGTACCAATGAGACGGCATCTTTCCGGCATTCTCAGGTGCGGGTCGAGGACCACGCGCCGGGCGGTACGGCGAGCGGGCGCGTCGCGGCAGGTCAGCAGCGGGTCGTCGGCGAGCACCGTACCGACACCGACGACGACCGCATCGACTCGGCCTCGCAACCGCTGGCCTCGACGTCGCGAAGCGGGCCCGCTGATCCACTGCGAATCGCCCGTGCGCGTCGCGATCCTGCCGTCCAGGCTTTGAGCCCATTTGAGGATCACCCAGGGTCGGCCCTCATCGAGACGCTTGAGGTAGGGCGCGTTCAGGGCCGCAGCCTGTGCTTCGAGCAGCCCGCTTTCCACGGCCATCCCTGCGTCGCGAAGCGTGCGAATCCCCCGCCCGCGCACCGGCGGGAAAGGATCGTGCATGGCCACAATGACGCGCGCGATGCCCGCCTGGATCAAAGCGGTCGTACAGGGTCCGGTCTTGCCGACGTGACAGCAGGGTTCGAGGGTTACCAGGCAGGTCGCACCGCGGGCGAGGGGGCCGGCGACGCGCAAGGCTTCGATCTCGGCATGAGGGCCGCCGAACCGCCGATGGTGCCCCTCTCCGACGACGCGGCCCTCTGCCACCAGCACGCACCCCACCATCGGGTTGGGCTCGACACGCCCCTGCCCACGCAAGGCCAATGCCAGCGCCCGCTGCATGTGACGCACGTCCTGTTCGGTAAAGTCGGCCATCGCTCGGTTCCGAAGTGTCGTCAGCCACGGCCGCGGATCGGCTAAACCCTGTGTGGCCGCAGCGCCTTCCTGCTCACGTTGCTGACGTTCCGCCTTGTGGTCCCACCAGAAGTTGAGCATGAGCAGCCCGACGCCCACGACGAGCCAGGCGTCGGCAATGTTGAAGACCCAGGGCCAGATCTCGATCGTGCGACCGGCCAACGTGAATCGGGGCTCCATCTTGATGAAGTCCCGCACGACGCCGCTGGTCGAGAGCTCGGGCTCATACGCGGCGGGGATGAGACGGGGATGCAGGCCTTCCGGCCATTCGCCCACGATAACACCGGCAGGCGTCTCTTCGACGACCTTGACCACCTCGCTGTAGGCTCGGCCTTCCACCGTGTACCGGACGATATCCGCCTGCACGAACGCCCGGTCGTAAAGATTGCCCAATGCACCGGCCAGTACGAGCGCGAGGCCCAGATGCAGACTCCGGCGCGAACGGCTGCTGTGGATGAACAGGTAACAGACGAACAGCAGCGCCAGAAAAGAGGCTGCGATGAACACGGGCGTCATGCCCTTGCCCAGCCCGAACAAGGCGCCGGCGTTCAACGAACGGCGGAACGAGACGACATGCTCGATGACAACGTATCCATTCGGGAAGGAATCTTCGCCGAGGTGGGTGAACGCCCAGTGCTTGGTCCACAAGTCGATGACCAGCCCGACCGCTGCCACCGGCCAGAGACGCAGATGCGACGCGAGATCGCGCCATGCCGAGCCGTTCGCGTCCCGCTCGCCCGGCGGCGGCGCCTTCGGGATCGGAGGGATCGTCTGGGACACGTCTGAAACTGCCTTGGCCATGAGGATGCTACCCGAGTCGATGGAAGGTCGCAGGCCCGCTCGATCTTGACCCGGACGCACGCGGCACACTGCCTCCGCGAGATACGGACGCAGCCTCAGCCGCCCCGCGCCTCCCGTTCCCGCGCGTACGCAATGCAGTACAACGCCCAGGGCTTGGCCTTCAGCCGCGCCTTGCTGATCGGCTTGCCCGTAGCCACGCAAAGCCCATAGGTCTTATCCTTGATCCGCTCGAGGGCCTGGTCGATCTCCGTGAGCGTCTGGCGTTCGTTGGCGATCAGGCCGAGGGTGAATTCCTGCTCCCAGGTGTCGCTGCCGAGATCGGCCATGTGAATCGGCATGGACGAACTTTGGCCACCGCTCGACGCGCTGGACCGCATCGCCTCCTGCTCCATGTCCGCCACCATGCCTACCAGTTGCCGGCGCTTTTCAAGCAGCAACTCACGGAACTCCTGAAGCTCCTTATCGGACAGGTGTGTCTTGGCCGACATGCGCTCATCCTTGGAGTTATCGCCCGGCTTCTGTCGCGTCGCGCAGTCGGTTTTCGGCTTCGTGACGGCGGGCGGGTTCGATTTTGCACGGGTGGTCCGGCGCTTGGTTGTCGTTTTCTTCTTACCCGCTCCTTTGCCCGCCCCTTTCTCCTGCGTGTCCCGGCCTGCCCGCTCACGGGCCGAAGACCCCTTCGGGGAGCCCGACTTGGACACTGCCGACTTGGCATGTCCACTGCTGCTTTTACGGGCGGATGTGCTACGTTTGGCCGGTTTTTCGGGCGAAAGCGATTCTTCGGGATTCTTCTCCAAACGTGCGGACCGTTTGCCCTTCGGATCGCTCTTATTGCTGGTCTCAGTGCTTTTCCTGGCCACCCTATGCTCCTGGCGAGTGGGCACGATGCGCGCAACCTCTTATTTTACAAGGAGAAAGGCTCCGCGCTGAGTTCTGTTATTCTATCCGTGAGCCGCGGCCAGGTCAAGCGACGAAAGGCCATCGTGCTCGACGGCTTCGACCAGGGGTGGCAGTCGTCGGAAGAGGCGCTCCTCGGCCTCGGTCAGGGAGACCCCGCGTCTGGCCATGACCCGTCGGGCTACCTTCAGGCAGCACTCGAGATCATAGCGGGCCATGCGGGAGTCCGTGACCCACGTGAACGACGGCACGAACTTCGGGGCGAAGGTGCACGAGGCGACATTCGATCCGAAGCCGACCACCGAACCGGTGGCGAACATCTGGCCGATCCCCGTTTTGGCGTGATCGCCGATCGTCAGACCCACGAACATCTGACCCGACTCGACCTCGACCCCGTTGATCGGAACGCGAACCGTACCGTAGGTGTTCTTCAAATCGCTGTTGACCGTGTCGGCTGCGAGGTTGACCCACTCGGCCACATAGGCATGGCCCAGAAACCCGTCATGCTGCTTGTTGGAGAATCCGTGGATGATGGAGTATTCGAGCTCGCCTCCCACCTTGCTCATGCGGCCGATGCTCATCCCGCCGCGCAAAACCGCCCCCGGCTGAATGTACGATCCGTCGCCGATGAAGCAGGGGCCTTCGATGCTCACGTTCGGGCAGACGGTCACATGGCGCCCGATATGGATCGGCCCGTTTTCGGCGTCCAGGACGACGCCCGGTTTGATCGTACTGCCGGCACCGACGTGGATGGCGGCCCGATTCAGAAGATGTGCCCCCTCGCAGAGCCGTCCTTCGATGAGAGCCGGCGCCCCAGCTCTCCGCCAGCCGGCCCAAAGCATCATGGGATTGGCGCCGACGAGATCCCAGGGGTAACGGACCAGACGCGGCTCGTCGACAAAGCCCACGGAGGGAACGTCGGCCAGAAGATCGGCCACCCGCTTCCAATCCAGCAGAACCTCGGGCGTAAGCTGCTCTGCCAGTGCGCGATCCGCCA
>PWPN01000166.1 GCA_003557125.1 Phycisphaerae bacterium
ATAAGCTCTTCGTACTTCAACCTGTCGGCATGTTCGATCAGATCCAGCACGATAACCGCGATCTGGAACTTTATGCCGAGCGCCTCAAGCTTGCGCTGGATCGCAACGTCGGACACCTGACGGATCTTGAGACGGCCGTTCTGGCACAACGCTTCCCTCTGGGCCGAAAAAGTCCGCAAACGTTCCGCGAGATCGGACAGGGGGTCGGCCTCAGTAAAGAGCGCGTACGTCAGATCCAGAACACGGCCTTGACCAAGTTGCGCTACGTCCTTCAGAACGATCCGATGTTGATTTAGACAGAATCAGTATTTCGTCGCATGTGACATCAGCCCCATAGCGGATGCGCCGTGATGGGCCATCCGCCGGGGTAACGCCGAAATCGATTTGTCCTCTTGTGCGCCCCGTTTCGAGCGAAACGAAAGGTACTCCTCATTGCGCCGATGTTGCGGCGTCTTATGCCGCGTCCATCCGAGCGATTGGATCTATAGCGGGTAGCCAGTACACCCCTGCAGTGGTGCACTGGTCCGCCATTCACGAAGTGCCTGACCCCCCCTTCGAACTTCTTCTTGCAGCAAGTCGCACGTGCTTCTTTATCGCACTTGCTTCTTTCCCTTAGTGCGACCTGCCTTTCCCCCGGAAAGCAACGCAGCCTCGTTTCGTGGGTCAGCTTCTTACCGAACGTTCAACTGCGACCTGTGTATTCGAAACTTAGCTCCCATGCTCCGAATACTGCACCCCTTCGTGCTCCTTTACTAAACTGCTTCGCCTCGATTCAGACAGTGTATCGATTGGACCTGTTCGTGATTCTCGCAGAGTTGTATCGCCCGTCGCCTGTCTGCATCCGTTACGGGCTCGACCCCATTTACCCTGATACTCATGATACCCTTTGGACAATTGAAATCAATACTCCTTTGGCCCATATTTTGTTGGTGTCTACCCTATTTCAAAGGTGAATGAACAAACGTTCCGCGATCAAATCAGTCCTGTATGAATGTGGCTTTTTTGCAACATCCGTACTGCTCGGAACCTGCGTCCTGCACCCTATGCAACGAGGTTGATGAAAAAAAACACGCCAATGGCTTCCCAGCGTCAAGTCGCATTCAGCTTAATGTTGATACAGTTGAAAATATTCGGGGTACGCACAAACCTGCCTCGTACGAATGGCCCTTCAGTTGACCGGAATGCGGCTCGGCCTCATAATTCAGGAACCTTGCCACCCTTGCCAGGGGGACAGGGGAACGGTATTTCAGCGACAATCAACAGGTTGATTGACGGAAAGATGATTTGCCGGGTCGCGCGGATTCGTGATCGGCGAGGCTCGGTTGGTGTGCACATATTTTTCAGGGAGCAGAGATGGCCGGCACCGTAACCCAACGCATTCAGTCGCATAAGGTTGAAACACGCTATCGTCGCATCGTGACGGATTTGCCCGTACCCGATTCCCTTCCGCTGCTGGAAGATGGCCAACTCTATGAGCCGCGTTCCATGGGCGGGCAGCCTCCGATCGTCTGGGATCGAGCAGAGGGCTTCAGCGTCTACGACGCCTGGGGCAATCAATGGCTCGATTTTTCCAGCGGCGTCCTGGTTACCAACGCCGGTCACGGACGCAAGGAGATCGCCGACGCGATCATCTGTCAGACGCAGCATGGGCTGCTGCATAATTACTGCTTTCCCGGTGAGCCGCGCATCCGGCTCGCCCGCAAGCTTGTCGAGCTGGCACCTGAGGAGCTCAACAAGGCGTTTCTCCTCTCGACGGGAAGCGAAACGACCGAATGCGCGATCAAGCTCATGCGCACCCACGGCCGACGCATCCGCGAAGGCAAGGACGTGATCGTCAGCTATACCAACGCGTTCCATGGGCGTACGCTCGGCGCGCAGATGATCGGCGGGATCCCCGCGCTGAAAGAGTGGATCGGCCACCACGACCCGGCGATGGTCCAGGTGCCGTTCCCTGACGGCTTCCGTTGCGAAGACATCACGTTCGAGCTGTTTGAAGAATCGCTGGCCAAGCTCGGCATCGAACCGAAGAACGTCGCGGGCGTGATCACGGAAACGTACCAGGGCGGTGGGGCCAGCTTCGGCCCGCCCGAGTATTTTCATAAGCTCCGCGAATGGTGCGACAAGTGGGATGCGCTGTTAACGTTCGACGAAGTCCAGGCGGCGTTCGGTCGATGCGGCAAGCTCTGGGGGTTCGAGCACTATGGCGTCGTGCCCGATCTCATGTGCCTCGGCAAAGGGATCAGCAGCAGCCTGCCGATCGCGGCCGTCGTCGGGCGCGGCGAAGTCATGGACATCTATCCGCCCGGCTCGATGACGAGCACGCATACGGGCAATCCGATCTGTGCAGCCGCTGCACTGGCCAACATCAGCGTGATTGTCGATGAGGATCTCGTCGGCAACGCCGCACGCGTGGGCGAGGTGCTGCACGCCGAGCTGTGGAAGCAGCTTGCACCGTTCGACGACCGGATCGGAGCGATCCACGGCAAGGGGCTGGTCGCCGGCGTGCACATGGTGACCGGCGACTCGCAGGAACCGGACAGCGCCTTGGCTCGCAACATCGTCTGGGACGCGACGGGTCGAGGCCTGCTCATGTTCGCGCCTGTCGGTGTGGGCGGCGCGACGATCAAGATCGCACCGCCGCTGTGCATCACGGCCGAGGCTGTCACCGAAGGTGTCAGTGCATTGGCCGAGTCATTTGCAGCCGTACTCGGACGCTGATCAAAATGGCCGATCGCGAACCGACTATCGTCATCGCATCCGATGCCGCAGAAGCGGGGCGGCGAGCGGCCGAGTCGTTCATCGATGTGCTGAGCGACAATGTCGAGGCAGGGCGTGAGCGACATTTCATCGCGCTGGCGGGCGGGAGCACGCCGGAGGTGTGCTACCGCGCACTGACCGAGCCCCCCTTGCGCGACCGTTTCGATCCGGCCGGGGTCGAATGGTTCTTTTCCGATGAACGCTGTGTCCCCCCCGATCACCCGGACAGCAACTTCGGTCTTGCGCGACGGTCGCTCCTGGCGCCGCTCGGGGTCGCCTCGGACCGTATCCACCGCATGCCGGCCGACGAAGATGATCTCACGTCAGCGGCCGCACACTATGAGCACATGGTGCGAAGTCGCGTGCCGATCGGTTCGAACGGCCTGCCTGCGTTCGACGTCATTTTCTTAGGTCTGGGTGCGGACGGTCACACGGCCAGCCTGTTTCCAGGTTCACCCGCGCTCGGGGAACGCCATCACCTCGTCAAGGCCCATCGCATCGAGTCGCACGGTGCCTGGCGGATGACGATGACCTTTCCGCTGTTGTGGGCGGCCCGGCGGCTGTTCGTGCTGGCGACCGGGGCGAACAAGGCCGAGGCTGTCGCGGCTGTCCTTTTGCCCGGGTCGGACGCGAACCGCTGGCCGGCTGCGACCTTGCGCGAGGGATCATCGGCTGTGACATGGTTCCTGGACGCCGACGTGGCCCGTCTTGTGGAACGTCACCGGCCGACGTAGAATCCCGTCCGAGCAGCCGGGGGCGAATTGGGGACACACGGGCGGGACGCCCGTACCACCCTGTCAGGGAGCCGCCCGTACCACCCAAGGCGGCGGCAGGACGGTAAGGTTGTCACCCCAAATCAGCGAAACGATGGATCACGCCCCCTGCATAGCGCGTCCGTACCGAGTGTTTCCTTTCCTCATTTTGGAGCATGGATCCCATGAAGCTCTCGCAGCGCGTCCAGAAGCTGGCTGAATCCGCGACTCTGGCCGTCAGCGCCAAAGCGGCCGCCATGAAGAAGCAGGGCATCGACGTGGTCAGTTTCGGTGCCGGCGAGCCGGACTTCCCGACACCCGAGCACATCCGTGCGGCAGCCAAGGCCGCCCTGGACGCCGGGCATACGGGATACGCCAAGCCCGCCTCGGGCATCCTCGAAGCGAAACAGGCGGTCTGTGCCAAGCTCAAACGCGAAAACCAGCTCGATTACGAACCTTCCCAGGTCCTGATCACCGTCGGCGGCAAGGAAGCACTTTACCTGGCCTGCATGGCTGTGCTCGACCCGGACGATGAGGTCATCCTGCCGGCGCCCTATTGGGTCTCGTATCCAGAGCAAATCCAGCTTTGCGAGGCACGCTCGGTCGTCGTCGAGGGGCTTGAAAATAACGGCTACAAAGTGACCGCGGACCAGATCGCCGAAGCGATCACCGACCGGACGCGCGTCCTCATCTTCAACTCGCCGAGCAATCCCGGCGGTTTCACCTACAGCCCGGATGAAGTGAAGGCCATCGCCGACGTGGTGGCTGACCGGAACATCCTGGTCTTCAGCGACGAGATGTACGATCGCCTCATCTACCGCGACCAGCGGTTCCTGAGCTTTGCGGCTGCGAGTCCGCGCGCCTTTGCACAGGCCTTGACCTTCAATGCCGGTTCGAAGACCTACTCGATGACCGGCTGGCGGGTCGGCTACGTGGCAGGCCCCGAACCCGTCATCAAGGCGATGGCCAAGATCCAGAGCCAGACGACCAGCGGCACGGCCACGTTCAACCAGTACGGCCTCGTCGAGGCGCTTAACGGCGACCAGGATCCGGCCGAGCAGATGCGACGCGAGTTCGAGGCACGTGCCGAGTACATGCACGAGAGGCTCAACGCACTGGCGGGCGTCCGTTGCGTGCGGCCGACGGGTGCGTTCTATGCGTTCCCGAACGTGAGCGGCGCGTACGCCAAGCTGGGCGTCAGCAATTCGATCGACTTTTCGGCCAAGGTGCTCGAAGAGGCTCATGTCGCGCTCGTGCCGGGCATCGCGTTCGGCATGGACGCGCATGTGCGGCTCTCGTTCGCCACGAGCATGGCCCAGATCAAAAAAGGCCTCGACCGGATGGAAGAGCTGCTCGGCAAGGCGTGATGCCGATGGCGTTCTTTACGAGCCGCGACTGCGGGGGAAGTGGGTTGCGGGTTGTCGAACACCGCTTACTTACGGATGACTAAGGGGGCCGCGTTTGCTGTGGCTTGCCAGTTGCCGCG
>PWPN01000250.1 GCA_003557125.1 Phycisphaerae bacterium
AGTACGCGATTGATGCGCTTGCTTCGGTGGTCAAGGAATTCTCCGAGGTCTACTACATCATCCTGGGCGCGACGCACCCTTGCGTGAGGCGAGAGCATGGCGAAGAGTACCGCCAGCTGTTGATGCGCAAGGTGCGCGATCACAACCTGGCCGACCACGTTTCCTTCGTGAACCGGTTCGTCTCGATCGAGGAGTTGTGCGAGTATCTCGGCGCAGCCGACATCTACATCACGCCGTACCTCAACGAGTCGCAGATCACTTCCGGCACGCTCGCCTATGCGATGGGCGCCGGTAAAGCCATCGTCTCGACGCCTTATTGGTACGCCGAGGAGATGCTGGCCGAGGGGCGCGGATCACTTGTTCCGTTTCGCGATTCGAAGGCCCTTGCGAATTCCTTGTGCGAGATGCTCAGCAACGAGACGGAGCGCCACGCGATGCGAAAGCGCGCGTACATGTTCTGTCGCGCCATGACCTGGCCGGCGGTCGCCCGCGAATACCTGGAGCTTTTCAAGCGGGTGCGTCAAGAGCGCAGCGAGAGGCCCAGGCCGGTCCTGCTGCCGCGGCTGGGCGAAAAAAGCCGGTTCGACAGCCTGCCCGACATCAATGTCGATCACATGCTGGCGATGACCGATTCGACGGGGATATTTCAGCATGCTTATTTTTCCATTCCCGATCCGCACCACGGCTACAGCACGGACGATCAGGCCCGCGCGCTGATCGTCGCGATCAAGGCGGCCTGCCAGCATCCGCATCGGATGAACTGGGATGCGCTGGCGTGTCGCTATTTGACGTTCCTGGTGCATGCCTTCGACGCGGAGAGTCTGCGGTTCGGGAATTTTCTGAGTTATCAACGGACCTGGACCAAGCCGGTGGCTACCGACGACGTCCATGCACGGGCCGTGTGGGGGCTGGCGCACGTGGTGGCCTATTCATCCAACAAGGGGCATCGCGCGACGGCTGCCCACCTCATGGACCGCGCCTTGCCGCCGGTCGTTTCGTTTTCTTCTCCGCGTGCCTGGGCCTTTGCCATCCTGGCGATCCAGATCTATTTGCGAAAGTACGCCGGCGCCACCGCCTATCGGAAGGAGCGCGAAATCCTGACCGGCCGATTGCTGGATCAGATGCACCAGAACGCCAGCGATGACTGGCCCTGGCCGGAGGATCGTCTGACCTATGCCAACGCGCGGATCTCGCATGCTTTGATCGAGGCTGGGCAATGGCTTCCCGATCCTGTCGCCGTCGAATGGGGCTTGCGTTCGCTCGATTGGCTGGATCGTCTCCAGACATCGGAGGACGGGCATTTTTCGCCCATCGGCTCGAATGGGTGGTATGCGCGCGGCGGGCCGCGTGCCCGGTTCGATCAGCAGCCGATCGAGGCGTCGGTCTTTCTGGACGCCTGCATCGCCGCGTACCGCCTCACCGGCGACGATCGTTGGCTGACGTCCGGCCGGCGCGCCTTCGAATGGTTTCTGGGCAGGAACGACCTGAACCTGCCTCTCTACGATTACGGGAGCGGTGCCTGTTACGACGGCCTGCATCCGGACCGGGTCAACCAGAACCAGGGGGCCGAGTCGACGGTCTGCTGGCTGTTGAGCCTGCTGGCGATGCATGAGATCCAGGAAGAAGTCAATATCCAGGCGGTTAAACAACAGTCGGGGGACGATCATGAGCCAGAATCCCGAACATATCCAGCGCCATCCGGACTACAAGGAGTTGCTGAGACGGCATCCTGACAATCCGATCCTCACGCCGGAGCGTTGGCCTTACCCCATCAATTCGGCTTTCAATCCCGGTGCCATCCGGCTCAACGGGAACGGGCACGTGCTGCTGCTCGTGCGGGTGGAAGACCGGCGCGGCATTTCGCACTTGTGCAGCGCCATTTCGGAAGACGGCGTGAAGGAATGGCAGATCGATAATGAGCCGACCCTCATGCCCGATCGGGAGGCCCGGCCGGAAGAGCTCTGGGGGATCGAAGATCCGCGTATCACGTGGCTTCCGGAACTCCGCCAATACGCTGTCGTCTATACCGCGTTTTCCGAAGGCGGCCCGGGCGTCTCGCTCGCGTTGACCCCCGACTTCTGCACGTACGACCATCACGGCATGGTCATGTCGCCCGATGACAAGGACGCCGCCCTTTTTCCGAGAAAATTCGGCGGGCACTGGGCGATGATCCATCGGCCCATGCCGGCCTCCGGATCGGCGCACATCTGGATTTCGTTTTCACCTGACCTGCGCCACTGGGGCAGCCATCGCATTCTGCTCCCGGCAAGGCGGGGCGCCTGGTGGGACGCGCGCAAGGTCGGCTTGTCGACACCGCCGGTCGAAACGCCCGAGGGATGGTTGCTCTTCTACCACGGTGTGCGCAATACGGCAGCGGGGAGCCTCTACCGGGTCGGGGCGGCCCTGCTGGATCTCGATAATCCGGTCAAAGTGATCTATCGAGGATCGGAGTGGTTTTTCTGCCCGCATGAAGGCTATGAGCGCGTCGGGGACGTGGGGGACGTCGTTTTCCCGACGGGGTGCGTCCTCGACGGAGATGGCGATACGCTGCTCATGTACTACGGGGCTGCGGACACCACGGTCGGATTGGCCATGGGGAGCTTGAAAGAGATCGTCTGCTGGCTCAAAAAGAACAACTATCCGGGTACGACGTGAACCGAAGGACAATGCAGTGACGCTCAGCACTCGCCGGCATGCGGGCTCTTGAGCGGTCCCACTTGTGTAACTTCGTCTGGCCAACGTGGAATCAATGATTCACGTCTGCGGCGGGTCCATCGGGGGCGGAACCTCCCAGGGGCTCAGGAGCGTGATCATGTCTTTGGTGCCGAGCGGGCGGGGCAGGGCGTAAAGCTCGCCGTAGGTGTAGCCGCACCGCAGCCCTTCCGTGCCGGCCATGCTGAACACGTGATGCTGCAAGCGCTCCCAACGCGGGCCGTCGAACTGGGACGCATAGCAGCGGATCGCCTCGATTTTCACGTCGATCGTCGAGGTGATGTCCACGACGAACCGGGCGGGAAAATGGAGGGTCTCGGCGGCCAAGGGCACCGGCCGATAGACAAGGTGATCCACGCGGTGCGGCACGGTGGCGTCGAACCGATCGTCCCACTTGGTGAGCTGGGAATAGAAACGCGCGGCTTCGGTCAGTAGTTGGGCTTGATAATGATCGGGCGAGGCGGCCACCGTCCGTCCCGCCAATCCCACCAGGATCCGCGGCCGATAGCGGCGGAGCACCGTGGCCAGGGCGTACCGGGCGGTCGGCGTGTCCATGAGTTCGCGGTTGGTCAGCGGCAGGATTTCGCAGACCTTGACGCCGAGCACCTCGGCGGCGGCCCGGGCCTCGGCGAGGCGGGTTTCCGCAGTGCCGCGGGGCGTCGGCTCACCGTTGGTCAGGTGGACCATGCCGACGCGGTAGCCTTGCCGGGTCAGCAGGGCGATGGTTCCCCCGCATCCGATCTCGAGATCGTCCGGATGCGGTGCGGCAAAGAGGATATCCAGAGCGGGTTCGTTCATGGCAAAAAAATCCCTTGCGGGGGGCGATCGGCGCGTCCCCGTGTCGCCCCGAACAGGCTGGCAGCGTGCCGGGAACAAACACGGCACGAACGGAAAACTATAGGGGCATGCCCCGTTCCCAACAAGCCGGCAGGTTTATGGGCCGTCCGCGAGGCGGGCGGGTTCAGGTTGGCGGGGCCCTTGACCGACATTACTATGGAGATGGCCCTGCGTGGTCACGGCTGAAAGGCCTGCGCGCTCAATAAAAAGGCCACCGGATATTTCTTTTGGAGGTACGCATCATGGCCGGTCTGCCGAGTCGCGAGGGAACGACATCATCGGGCATCCGCTCAGGTCGTGGGGTCCGTGGACGGACGCTCAAGTTGGCCGGTTCGCTGACGCTTGCCGGCATGTTGGCCCTGGTCGGGGCCGGGTGCCCGCTGCCATCGAGCGAAAAGGTACTTACCGACTCCGAGGGGAATCCCATCCGCCTGGACCAGGTTTTCGAGATTGTCGATGACGACGAACTGACCGAAGCCGAGAAGCGCGCGCAAATCCAGGAACTGGGCATTACCGACACCGCGCTGGTGGATTTCTTTCTGCAACTCTAGGCGAGGGCCGACGATGCATGTCGGCGTGCTCGACCTGCATACGGGGCGGGGAAAGGGGCGATCCATGTTTTTCATCGGCCGCAATACCGCAAGAGTTCGACACAGCCCCTGGAAATGGGCGACGTTCGGCCTGCTGGCATGGGGTGTCATGTCCGGTGCCATGGGTTGTCGGTCGACCCCGGCGGAACCCGTCGAGCGGTCCCGGTCCCGGAGAGTCGAGGAAATTCCGATCATCTGGCAGGAGAGCGGCACCTATTCGCGCCTCACGAGGCCGACGCGTCTGCTCGTGCGCGATCGTGCTGCCCTGGTACGTGTCCCGCTGACGGAAGTGCCCGTGGACTTCGAGACGCAGATGGTCCTGGTCTGCGGGCTGGGGCCGACCCCGGATGATCGCCGTGGGGTGCGGATCGCGCGCGTCTGGCGCGAAGGGTCGGTCATTCGCGTCCAGGAGCGGACGATTTTGTCGGAACGCGAGCCCCGGCGTCTCGAACGGGCCAGCCCCTGGACGGTCGCGATCATTCCGCGTAGCGATGCGAATGTCGAAGGCTACCAGGTGCATACCCGTGACGGATTGTTCGGTCGCTGAGGCCGACGTGGTCTCATTTGTCGGCCGTCGGGTTGTCAGTGAAGGCTGACCGCGGCGCTTCGTGCGCGCGGGTTGAAGTGGACGCTGTGCATGACGCGTTGCGAGACGACCATTTTCGCGCCACGGACGACTGCCGAGCACCGTCAGTGCCTGTCGGTCCTGCTTGATCAACCCGGCATGTCGCGGGCCCAGCTCGATTCGCGGGTGGACACGCTGGTCGGCTATGCCCAACGGAAGGGCCTGTCCCTGGAGCGTTGCCTGTTCATCCGGCGGGGCGGGGAGATCTGGACCGCCTGCCTCGCGGTC
>PWPN01000164.1 GCA_003557125.1 Phycisphaerae bacterium
GAAGAAGTACAGACGCCAGCACAAGGCCAAGCGGCGTGCAGCATGACCAGGCCGGATGAACGAAACCGGCTAACCGAAAACGGCATTAGCCGCCGCTTTTGGCGGAACTGCCTTTCTGTGTCACATGATTCTGTGGTCCAAACTGGCAGGGGGCATCTAATATAGCACGAACTCCAAGCTGACAAGTTGCTCGATGATTTGAACGCCATAGCTACCCCACTGCGTGCTGTACGCACAATGAACACTTCCCTTACAGCACTTTGACGACGACGAGCGTCACGTCGTCTTCCTGGGGGTGGCCGTCGCGGAACCGGGCCAGGGCCTCCTGGACGGCCTGGCTGATCTCGACGGCCGAGCGATCCGCATGACGGCGGATCACGTCGCGCAACGCCTCTTTGCCGAACATCGCGCCGCTCGGATTGTGCGCCTCCCAGATGCCGTCCGTCCCGATCACGAGCACCTGCCCGCTTGCCAACGTGTTTTTCTCATACTGTTCGTAATCGGCGTCCAGCTCGATCCCCAGCGGCAGCCCCCCGCCTTCGAGCTCGACGAAGCCGCCCTCGCCCGGATCGTAGATGATGGGCGCATCGTGCCCGGCGTTCGCCCATTTCAGACGTCGATGCTTCGCGTCCATGACGAGGTAGAGCAACGTCATGAACCGGCCCGCGGGAGTGTCGCGCGTCAGGTGCCCGTTGATGTCGTGCATCATCTCGGCCAGTCGGCCGTCTTCGGGCGCATGACTCCGCAAAAGCGCCCGGGCCGTCGTCATGAGAAGGGCCGCGGCGATCCCATGGCCCGCCACGTCGCCGACAGCGATCCCGAGTTGACCGGTCCCCAGGGAGGAGAGGTCGAGGAAGTCGTAGTAGTCGCCACCCGTTTCGTCGCAGTAGACGCTTCGGCCGGCCACATCGAGCCCTTCCACCTGCGGCGCCGCCTGGGGCAAGAGGTGCTGCTGGACCTGCATGGCCAAGTCGAGCGATTGGCGGAGCCGCAGCCGATCCTGCAACTGCGGGACCATCCCGTCGAACGCCCGCCCCAGCTCGCCCAGCTCGTCGCTGCGCGCAAACCCGACCCGCGTCTCCATGTCCCCGCGCGCCAGCCGTCGGACGGCCTCGACGAGCTTGTGCACCGGCCGAACGATCGTGCGCGACCCGAGGACGGCCGCCACTACCGCCGCCACCACCACGATCAGAATGACGCTCACGAGAATCGTGTTCTGCGACACGGTCATGGCCAGGACGGTCTGCTCGGCCTGTCGGGCTTCGGCCACCAGCGCTTCGTAAGGCGCGATGATGATGATGTGGACCGTATTCTGCCAGATGTCGCCATACGCCCATACGAACGGGCGCCCCTGGTAGTCCATCGTGCGCACGCCGGGCCGACCGGCCAGCATGTCGTCGATCATTTCGTACAAGTCTTCAGGCCGATCCGGGGACAACCAGTGGCCCCTGCTCAGGTCTTCCAGGAAGGGTAGGTCGTGCTCATGCTCCTGGCGGGCGAAAACATACAGCCCCAGCTCGTCGGGTCGATAGGCGGTCGGCGGCGGGCGATCCGGCTGACCGGGGACGTAATCTTCCCTGGATGCCAGTATGGTCATGAACGATTTGGCCGGAATCGCAAAGGGCATCTCGGTGCGCTCGAAAATGTCGGCGACCGTGACGTCGATGGCTGTCATGCCCGCGACCTGGCCGTCGGGCCGATACACCGGTCTGCCGATCGTCATGACGTTGCGCCCCGTCGAGATCTCCCGATAGGGCAGGCTCCAGCTCAACCGCCCGCGTGCCATGCCCTCGCGATACCATGAGCGCAGCCGCGGGTCGTAGTCCGACTGGTACCCCCCATGGCCAGGGTAGCTGCTGTGAACGCCGTTCTCCAAGCTCGTGTAGTGCCAGTAGAAAAGGTCTTCGTAGTTGCGATGGAGCTGTGCGTAGGTTTCCGTCATCGAGGCGAGGCGATGCACGTCATCCCGGACGGACTCGAGGTCGACCCCCGGCGCGAGCGTGAAAACCTGCTGCTCGTAGTTGACGGGCAACGGTTCAAAGACATCCTCCGTGAGCGCCCGCACGTAACGCGGGTGCGTGACCATGGGAGGCGGCGCGCTGTCTTCATCGTCGAAGTCGGCCGAAAAGTAGACCTCCTCGGACGGCGGAGGGTCCATCGCCAGGAGACGTTCCACCTCGCGCGCCTGGTAGAGAAGCGACAGCCGAATGAGTTCGCCTTCCCGCGCGAGCAGCTTGGCGCGGGCCTGGATGAACTGGACGAGGCGCTGCTGCGAACGTTCCAGCAAAGCGGCGCGTGCCTGGTGGCCGATTTCGCTACCCAGGTGGCGTGTGGCGCGCGTCGTTAAAAACCCGACGATCACCACGGGCGTAACCGTCATGAGCAGCAGCGCGATCGTCAGTTTCTGTCCGATTCGCATGGCACACAGGTCCGTCAGGGATCGGCCAAGTGGGTCGCATGGGGATCCCCCGCCCCACAGCCGTCAACCCGGCTCTGATTATACATGGAAACGCCGGGTACGCCGCTCCACGCGGACAGGCAGACCAACCGTGCCATGGGCGCATTCCACGATTCCCTGCAGTGTCTTATACAGACTTTAAGCTCCGCGCGGGCTGAAGCCCGCGGCTCTTTGGTGGGTATCCAAGACCCGCGCGCTGAAGCCGCGGTTTGTTGGTGGGGTAATGATAGGGATAAGGAAAATGCCCTGATCCGCGCAAGGCGCGAATGCCAGGCACGAGTGCAACGATCGCGATTGCCCTGATCGCAATTGCCAGGACCACGAATGACAGGTAAGGGGGGAAAAACGAGGCCGACGGGAATCGAACCCGCAACCTTCGGATCGACAGTCCGATGCTCTAACCAATTGAGCTACGGCCCCAGTATTCGTTTATTCCACAACAGTATTCGGTTATTCCGCAACGCGCACCCAGCCGACCGCCGATGCCCCGCAAGTTGCCCCGCTAGATGCCTAGCAACCGCCTTCCAACGCCCCACGGACACCGATCGGGCATTTCGTCGGCCGATCGCCACAGTTCGCCTTTCGGCGGCTCGCGGCGCTCAAGTGCTACCTCCGCAACGCTGCCCCTCGTGTCCACAATGCGTGGCAGATGAGGGAACCGTCCGGAGACCGTGTAATTTAGCATCCTTCCGGCCGCTGTCAAGTCGCGCGATGAGCAAAATCCTCCTCCCGCCCCCCTCTGTCGGCGGGTCGACCATCCCCCCGTCACGGATTTTGTCGACAGCCGAGCAGTCCGTAAAATCAGCCCCTGACGTCAGCCCCTGAAAGAGCAGACCTTTACAGTCTGCGTTCATGCCGCGATCGCTCGGCTTGCTTCGTCGTCTGGCCTTGCGGGGGCCGAGCTTTTATCTTGCAGCCATTATCTTCCTGATCCGACAGCGGCCAGGAGAGGCTGCGACTGGCTGGGGATTGCTGCTCAGTGCATGAGGAGGTTCGAGGGTGTCTTGTGATCAACTGTGTGATCAACTGAATGACGGGCCCCGTCCGTCGATGGCGGTCGAGGATTCACGGCTGTGGGGTCGCCCCTTCGTCACGAGCGGGATTCTCGCTCTGGCGGTGATCTGGCGTCTCATCGGTATCCGCACGACCGCGGCATGGCGGGATGAAGCTGTCACGCTCATGCATCTTCAGAACTCCTGGTGGGAGATATTCACCCGGCTGCCCTGGGTCGAGGACTCGCCGCCGTTTTTTTTCGTGCTGCTCAAGGGCTGGTCGATCCTGTTTACGAGCGAATGGGGGTTACGGTTGCTCGCGCTGGTGTTCGGCGTGCTGGCGGTGGCCATGATCATGAAGCTCGCCGACCGCCTCCGGCCCGGCAGCGGCCCGATCGCGGGGCTTCTGGCAGCCTTTTCGCCCGTGCCGATCCACTACAGCCAGGAGCTTCGCGTTTACAGCCTGCTCATGCTGCTGGTCATCCTCTGCCTCTGGTCGGCCGAGACAATCGTGCGCCATCCCCGCTCGGCCCGCGGGCACTTTCTGTGGGGACTGTTCGCAGCCATGTCCGCTCACTGCCATGCGATCGGCGTCTTCGTCTTCCCCGCGACCGGGGCCTATCTTCTTGTGCGTGCAGGCTGGTCGCGCCGATGGGAAACGCTCTCCCCCTGGAGTCTCGCGACCTGGCTGATCGGTTGTGCCCCGATGATCTGGTTCAACCTCCACTGGGCGATGCAGCACAAAGAGACCGGCTGGTGGATCGATCCCGTGTCCACCAACAGCACCGTGGGGCTCTTCGAAAGTTTTACCGGCGTGCTGGCGGTAACTCAGTGGATCCACAAAGCTGTCGACCCGAGCCTCATCACGCCGCTCACGCGCCTCCTGACGGTGTTCATCTTCGGCACGTGCTCCCTGCTCGTGGCAAGTGCTTTGTGGGATCGACGAACGCGCCAGGCTGCGGCCGGGCTGCTGGCTGCCGCAGGTGTGTTTGTCGGGCTGCTGGTGGCTACGAGCCTGATGGGCGTTCCGAACATGATCGACCGCACGCTCCTGCCGGCCTGGGGACCGATCCTCGTGCTGCTGGGCGTCGGGGCGGCCTCGGGCAAGGCGTCGTTTCCGCACAGCCTCATCCGAACCGCCCCGGTCGTCGTCATGGCGGGCTTCTGGGCGGTCAGTTGGGGCTGGCTCGCCGGGCAACCGGACTTCGAGCGTCGGCCCTCGGGCATCGAGTGCTTCGAATGGATGCAGGCTCGCATCGGACCTGACGACATGATCGTGATTACGCCGAGCTGGCTGGAGGACTCGGCTGCATGGCACCTGCGCGAGGCCATCGCCGGCGAGCAGTTGTTCACCACGGACGCACCGGCCTATGCGGGCCGACCTCCGCGCCACACGCTGGAGCATCACCGCATCACGGTGACCGGCGCCGAAGTGCAGGAGGGGCCCTGGTCGAAGCGTATCCGCCGGGCGCTGGAAGCGAGACAGGGCAAGGAATTCTCGGTCTGGGTCA
>PWPN01000058.1 GCA_003557125.1 Phycisphaerae bacterium
GGCGAACAGAGGCAACCGGGTTGAAGTGCCCCCCCCAGCGCGAGTACGCCGATGAACAATAGCCAGACGTAGTTTGCCGGACGTGACCGAGTCAGCTGCGACATGACAAAACAATCGACCCCCCACCTGTTTTTTCTTGATGGCTAGGCGGGCCGATTCTGGGAGCAAGACCGATGGAACACCCTGATAAAAGGGCAAAATGTGCCGTGGCTTTAAATTGTATCTTCACAAGAAAAGGTCGATTTTATCGATCGATCAGCGTTTAATGGCCTTTTCGTTATCTTGTTTCGGCATCGCCTGCTCGCAGAGAGCCTCGACGAGGCGTCGCAGGACGGGGGTGAAGGACTTGCCGTGACCGTGGATAATGGCGATCGGGCGTTCGAGATCGCAGCCGCTGAGCCGGATCGCGACCCGGGAGCCGGAGGCGATCTCCGCGCGGACCATCGGCTCGGGGAGAATGCTCAAACCTGCATGAATCGCCTGGCTGGCGTCCGATTGCGTGATGCCGTTGTGGCGTGCCCCTTTCGTGAACGACATCGGACGGCGTCACAGAAAAGTTAGTCCATTGATCCGCCTTTGCATTAGCATTCCTAATGGAACGTATTAGCTACAAGGGCTTCAGGGCCAATAAAGGCCTTGATCCGTCATTCCGAATGCAATATATTATAACTTTTGCTGATGATGCATCGCTCACTGCCGGGTTCCGTCATACGTTGCAAGGCACGGAAACACGAATGAATACGAAGTCCCGTGCGCAGCACAGCCTGACGATTCAGGCAAGGCTGATCGGGCTGGTACAGCCGAAGGGCGGCCGAAAGCACAGCAGGGTGCCAATTCAATAGGACATAGCGGCTGGGGGAACCCCGGACGCAGAGAGGTGAAAAGTCCATGGCCTACGTTCATGACGTGCTCACCGAAGTGCTCAAACGCAATGCCGGCGAGCTCGAATTCCACCAGGCTGTCCGCGAGGTTCTCGAAACGCTCGAACCGGTGTTCCAACGCAATCAGCGCTATGAGAAGCATCGCATCCTCGAGCGGTTCTGCGAGCCCGAGCGCTGCATCCTGTTCCGCGTTCCCTGGGTCGACGACCAGGGCACGGTCCAGGTCAATCGCGGATACCGGATCGAGTTCAACAGCGCGATCGGACCCTACAAAGGTGGGCTCCGCTTTCACCCGACGGTCAATTTGAGCATCCTCAAGTTCCTGGCCTTCGAACAGATCCTCAAAAATGCGCTGACCACCCTGCCGATGGGCGGCGGCAAGGGCGGATCGGACTTCGACCCGAAAGGCAAATCGGACGGCGAGGTGATGCGCTTCTGCCAGTCCTTCATGACCGAACTCTGCCGCCATATCGGCCCGGACACGGACGTGCCGGCCGGCGACATCGGCGTGGGGGCGCGTGAGATCGGATACATGTTCGGCCAGTACAAGCGGATCCGCAACGAGTTTACCGGCGTGCTGACCGGCAAGAAGCTCAACTGGGGCGGTTCGCTCATCCGGCCGGAGGCGACCGGCTACGGGGCTGTCTACTTCGCGCAGGAGATGTTGGCCGTCACGGGGGATAGCCTTTACGACAAGGTCTGCACCGTCTCGGGGTCGGGCAACGTCGCGCAATATACCGTCCAGAAACTCAACCAGCTCGGCGCCAAATGCGTCTCGCTGTCGGACTCGAACGGCACGATCCATGACCCGGACGGCATCTCCGACGAGAAGCTCCACTACGTCATGGAGCTCAAGAACATCCGCCGCGGCCGAATCCGCGAGTATGCCGAGAAGTTCCCCGCGGCCGAATTCCGTCAAGGCGCGAATCCCTGGCAGATTGCCTGCGATTGCGCGTTCCCGTCGGCGACGCAGAATGAAATCAGCGAAAAGGACGCAGCCACACTGGTGAAAAACGGCTGCCGTCTCGTCTCGGAAGGCGCCAACATGCCGACCGAACCGGAAGGCGTCGACATCTTCCTTCAGAACAAGATCCTCTACGGCCCTGGCAAGGCAGCCAACGCGGGCGGCGTGGCCGTCTCCGGCCTGGAGATGTCCCAGAACGCCCAGCACCTGTCCTGGCCGAGCGAAGAGGTCGACAGCCGACTCCAGATCATCATGAAGGCCATCCACACAGCTGTGGCGGAAACGGCGGCGGATTACGGCCAACCGACCAACTATGTGCTCGGCGCCAACATCGCCGGTTTCATCAAGGTCGCCGATTCCATGATCGACCAGGGCGTTGTCTGATCGGCTGGTGAAGACAGATACCGAAAAACGACTCTCAAAAACAAGGCAGCGTCGGCTCGTGAAGCGTTCGAGCCGGCGCTGCCTGTGTGTCTGGTCGCAATTTTTACGTATGAACTGTGATTACGATTGCGGTCCGCGTCGCCCGCCGGTTCTTCGCCTTGGACCGCGAGGTCTGGCCTCCTCATCCTCGGCCTCATCACCACGGGCACGGCCGCGGAATGCGCGTTCGCCGCGCAGCTGGCGTCGGAGCTGGGGGTGTTCCTCCATCAAGGCCTCGATCTCGTCATCGCTCAGCACGCCGTCGCCGTCCGTGTCCGCCTCGGGGAAACGCTGGAGCAGACCTCGACGCATTCTCTCCTGGCGGTCACCGGGCTCACCCATGCGCGTTCGCATCACGGGGCGGGTCGGCAGGTTTTCACGGTACGCCTCGAGCTCCTCGAAGCTCAGATGCCCGTCGCCGTCCCGATCGATCTCCTCGAAGTTTTCCATGACCAGGTCCAAAGCCATGGCCAGCGCAGCCCCCGGACGTCCCGCCCTGCCGGCGAATCCGCGTGGGCCGAATTGGCCGGGCTCGCCTCGGCCGCCGAACATACCCGGTCCCGGTCGGCCCTCACGGCCCCATCGCGGGCGCCCCTCGGCGTCCTGTACATCCTCTCCGCGCGCCGCGCGCTGTGCCCGCATGTAGGCGCGAAGCTCTTCAGGCGTCACGACGCCGTCGCCGTCGGCGTCCGCTTCCGGGAACCGTTCGATGAGTCTTTCCTGCCATTCCTGTTGGCCTGGCC
The DNA here is from genome assembly GCA_003557125.1 of Phycisphaerae bacterium. Taxonomy (GTDB): domain Bacteria; phylum Planctomycetota; class Phycisphaerae; order UBA1845; family PWPN01; genus PWPN01. The sequence goes on from PWPN01000058.1 coordinate 3,012, forward strand.
GCGCCCGTCGGCCGGCGGGTTCATCCTGCCCGAAGGCCGGTGTCAGTCCGATCAGCCACGCGCCGCCTGCCAGAACGGCTGTAGCCAGCGCCGGAAGTGCCCATGTGGTGGTCCGCATCGCATTTCTCCTCATTGGTAACAGGTGGAGTCATCTCTGCAACTACCGGTTGCACGTGAAGGTTAACGAAGCCGAGTGCGATCTATTGCCGGCTTGCGGAAATTCCACTCACGGAAATCCTTGTCGGCCTTGCCAGGGCAGATTGAAAGTAGGGGTGCGCATCCGGAACGCAGAGCACGCAGGTAAGTGGCGCCTGTCAGGCAGCGGGCTGTGTCGAGGCCTGTGGGGGTTGGCACGCCTGGTCGAACTGGTCCGTCCAGTCGGCGCCGAAACGGTCCGGGATGGCCTTGGTGAGCCGTTCGAGGAACGCCATGGCACCGGCATGATCGGACTGGTTCAAGGTGGTTACATATTCGAGGAGGAACGAGGCCACGCTTTCGCGGGCCTCCGGCCTGACGCGGGCTGCCAGTGCGATCATGCGGTCCGGCCCGGTGGTTTCCCAGGAGCGCAACGCTTTCTTCTGTTCCGCTGCAGCCATGCGCTGGAAGAGATTCTGGTATGCTTCCCAGGCCTGGTTGGTCACGGCTGTGCTCGACTCCGCATCGCGATCGAGGCGGGTCCGCAGCGCCGCCAGGTGAGCCGGCTCGAAGCCGAGCGTCCCCACCACGCGGGCAGCCGTCTCGCGTACGACCGGCTCGGGATCGTTGATGAGACGATCCAGAACGATGGCCACGTGGTCCTGCTGATCCAATCGGCCGAGACCTCCGATGGCGATCTGACGGATGAGAGGGTCGGCCTCGGCCTCGCCGGCATGTGTCGCCAGCACGGTCGCGAGATTGGGATCAGCGATCCCAGCCATCGCTTCGATGAGGCTCCTTCGCAAAACCGGTTCGAGCTCAGCCGCGTTCGTACCGTCGCCCTCGCCGTTTATCCCGTAGCGCTCGAGCAGTGCCTCGACAACTTCGGCGACGACGGCTGTCTCGGGCTGACCGTTGCCCCGTTCGCACAACCGACCCAGCGCTTCGGCCGCCGCAGCCGCCACGTTCGTATCCGGATCGTTCAAACCGGCGACACAGACAGCCAGGGTTTGCGGATCGGCAAGCTTACGGAGGGCCTTGTAAACCTCCACGCGAACGGCGGGCGATGGTTCGTCGACCACCATCTCCGCGATGCGCGGTGCGTCCTCGAGCATGCCCAGGTCGCGCAGGAAGGTGACCAGCTTGGCCCGGACAACGGGGTCCCGGTCGCTTGTCATCGTACGGACCTGGGCAAGGACTTCTTCGGCCGGCTGCGCGCCCGTACTGCGGAGTGCATCATGAATGACATTCATGGCCTTGAGTCGCCGTAGCGGCAATTCGCAACGCAGCCACTCCAGCAGCAATGCGTCGCGTCGGGCCGGTTCGGCCGTGGCCTGGTAGAGACGGATCATGAGATCGCGGACCACCTGCTCCGTGAGCAGTCGCGATCGGCGCTCCTGATAAGCCGCCAAGGCCTCGACTACGCGTTCATCGTTATAGATGGCCAACGCCGACGCCGCCGCCCGTTGAAGGCTCGCGTTGGGAGAATTCAAAAGCGCTTTGAGCGGTTCGATCAATCCCGGCGCATCGAATCGCGTGGCCGCGATCGCCTCGCAGACCGCAGTCTTGGCCGCTTCGTTGTTCTGGGAGTTGAGAACGCTCAACAGCGCCGCGACCGCTTCCTGCGAACCGGTACGGCAGATCACCAGGGCCGCTTCCCGTCGCACTTCATGTTCATTCTGCCCGACGACTTTTACGATTTCGCTTGCAATGATTTCAGCCGGGGTGGGCTCGGGGGCGGGTTGTGTGGCGGGTTCTGCCGGCTGCGTCGCAGCGGGCTGCGTTTCGGGGGTA
>PWPN01000120.1 GCA_003557125.1 Phycisphaerae bacterium
AGATCCTCGCGCGTGTACGCGACGACGATGGGCTTGCCCGTCGTTCCGCTCGACGCATGGAGCCGCACCACCTCGGACATGGGGCTGGCGAGCAGGCCGAACGGGTAGGTGTCGCGCAGATCGGTCTTTTCGGTAAAGGGCAGTCGCGCAATGTCGGTCAGATCGCGCACGTCCCCCGGCGTAAGGTCGCGCTCCTGCATCCGGGAGCGGAACAGCGCGACGTTCTCATAGGCGTGCTGCACCACAGCCTTGAGTCGCCGTAACTGGAGATCCCGCAGCTGGGGGACGGGCAGGAAATCCGGCGCGCTGGCCGGGTGAAAGCCGCCTGGCAGATCGTTCCATCGTTCCTTCAACAATGTCGTGCCCCTTGAATCTCGGAAAGTTCCATGGCAAGGCTTGCTCTTATCGCACGTCGGATCGGCCGATGTCGAAGGCTTCGCGGTTGACCGCATGGAGCCGTTCGGGCAGATTGGCTTCGAGAGCTGCGTACCACGTGTCGGTCGTGAAAGGCAGCGCGAGACTCAACGCACCGAGAAGGGCCACGTTGTGGCTGCGCGGATTGGTCAGCCGCTGGGCGTCAATCCACTCCGGCGCGATGAGCACGCCATCGGGCCGAAGATAGTGACGGCTCGTATCGACTTCGCTCTCGGCCAGGACGACGAGGTAATGCGCCTCGCCGACCGGCACCATCGGGCTGAAGACCTCGTGCCCGAACCGCACATCGCTGGTCACCGAGCCGCCTCGCTGGCTCATGCCGTGCAACTCGCTCTTCTTGACGTCCAGGCCGGAGGCGAATGCGACGTCGGCCAGGATGTCCGACGCTTTGAGCACGCCTTGGCCTCCCAGGCCGGCGAACACGACGTTGGTCACGACCTCCACGTCCATCGCTGCAGGATCGCTCATTCTTGTCCCCCCGACTCGTTATTCCCGTCTTCGCAGGCCGCGGGCCCCGTGGGCGTAGACGCTGCACGTTCATACTGTTTGATCTTGCCGGCCGCCAACACGCAAGGCCGACGCGCGACGATGAGCGTCAGTTCGTCACGGCCCAGTGCCTCGACGAGAAGCTCTTCGAGGCGCGCGTCCTCGGTGGCCGGGTCCACCACGTGGAAGTTGGCGATCCCGATCGCCCGCGCGAGATCCTCGAACGCCAGACGGGCCGTCGGTGTGTGGTCAAGCTTTCGGCCCGTGCCGGGGTGCTCTTGCAGGCCGGTCATCGCGGTCGTCGCATTGTCGAGGATGAGCACGACGTGGCCCGTGGGCGGCGGATTGTAAGCCATCTCGACGAGGCCGGTGATCCCGCTGTGCACGAAGGTGCTGTCACCGATGACGCTGACGACTCGGCGCGCCTCCGCCTCGGGCAGGACATGCCGTAACCCGAGACCGACGCCAAGGGCCGCCCCCATGCAGACGCAGGTGTCCATCGCCTCATAGGGCGGCAACACACCGAGCGTGTAGCAGCCGATGTCGCCGGCCGTGATACAACCGAGCTTGGAAAGCACCTTGAAGACGCCGTGATGCGGACAGGCCTTGCACAGTGACGGCGGCTTGCCGCGCGGGGGCACCGGCTCGGGCGTAATGTCGCCTGCAAGAATCCGCCGTACGCGATTGACGTCCAGTTCGCCGAAGCGGTACATCGACGGGGCGCTTTCGACACCGATGCCGGCTGCCCGGATCGCGTCGGCGAGGTAGGGGTCGCCCTCCTCGATGACGACGCAGCGTTTCACGCTTTGAGCGAACGCGCGGATCCGACCGATCGGCAACGGGTGGGTCATCGTCAACTTGAGTATCCGCGCGTCCGGGGCAGCCTCGCAGGCATGCACGTAGGAGACGCCGGACGTGACGATCCCCAGCGCGTCGCCCCCCTCCCGGATGGGGTTCAGATCGGACGGCTCGTTCCAGGCTTCGATCCCGGCCAGCTTCTCGCGCAACCGTCGATGCGCGGGCCGTGCGAAGGCCGGCACCATGACGCGACCCTGAACGTCGCGCTCGAATCGCGGCGCCGAGGTCGGCCGTTCCACCCGTCGCCTGCGCACGACGGTCTTGGAATGGCAGACGCGCGTCGTCAACCGCAGCAGGACCGGGATCCGCCAGCGCTCCGAGATCTCCAGGCCCGCCAGCGTCAGCTCGTAACATTCCTGGGAATCGCTAGGCTCGAGCATCGGGACGCCCGCCGCCACCGCGTAACGCCGATTGTCCTGCTCGTTCTGACTCGAAGCCATGCCGGGGTCGTCCGCCGAGACGATGACGAGCCCGCCGGTGACGCCCGTGTAGGCGGCTGTGAAAAACGGGTCGGCCGCAACGTTGAGCCCCACGTGCTTCATCGTCGCCAGGGCCCGGGCACCAGCGAAAGCCGCCCCGATCGCCACTTCCAGCGCGACCTTTTCGTTAGGCGCCCACTGGGCCCGCCCGCCGAGCGTATCGAAATGCTCGAGTATCTCCGTGGAAGGCGTCCCCGGATACCCCGCGCCCAGCGCCACGCCGCCGTCCAGCGCCGCCTGGGCGACAGCCTCGTCGCCCGTCAGTAGCAAACGATCGCACGCATGCATGCATGACCCCTTCTCTATCTCGCGCACTGAGGAATCCCCCCTCGTGCCCGGATGTCTTATCCTTCGACCCATCCGAGGTGACATTGTACCGAAACCGCGCGCTGAAAGGGATAGCACCGCTCAGGATGACACAAGTGGCATTGAGAAGCTGAGAGATTCCGCGTAAATTTTTTAAATTCTACAGATGCGTCGTAATAACTTGGTGCCGGCTGGAAGAAATGCAGCTGGAAGATGAATTTCAATCAGTACGGCGCGTAGCTGCCCGGCGGTTCGCGCACGAAATTATCGAAGTTGGGCAGGCCGAGCTCATGCGTATGTCTGTCCTCGAAGTTCCCGTCCGGTCGCCAGCCGGGAACCCAGGCCGAAGGGAACGGGGGCACGCCGTACTGAGGCGGGTCGTCCAGCAACGCTCCGTGGAAACGCACATGCCCGTCGGCGTAGGCGAAGTTGCTGCCGGCCGGGTGACCTCTTTCAAGCCCGCCGTTGGGGATCCGGTCGTTGTAATCGACGAGCGTCCACGGCTCGCTGCCGAAAAGGTCGTCATCACCCGCATCGCAGAACGCGACGATCCGGGAAGGCTGTCGTACCGAGGAAAGCCTGCGGAATTGGCCATGGGCCACGTAATCCGTACCGGAGGGCAGGACCCTCTGGACGGTCAGATAAGTACTCACCGCATAGCTCACCTCGTAAAGATACTGGACGCCCTCCTCGTACATGTACGCCTCGGTCGTCCAGGTGGGATACTCGTCGGCGGGGCAGATGTAAAAATCCACCGCCACATTCTTCAGGCCTTGTGATATCATGTTCGCTGCAGCCGCCGGGCTTTTCGGAAGGCGATGGGTAAGGGAGACGCGCTGCACGTAGCGATGGAGCATTTCCCAGGCGGCACCCGCATAAGGAAGCATGTCGCGGTTCGCCTGTGCATAGAACATCATCGCCTGAGTGCACGTGCGAAGGTTCGCGGAACAGACGACGGTTCGCGCCTGCGCCCTCGCCCTCTGTAAGCTCGGTAGCAGGATCGAGATGAGCAGCGCGATGATGGCCACCACGACGAGGATCTCGATCAACGTGAATCCGAATCGACGGCGAACCTGCCGTGCATGCCCAGCCGTTTCCCCTCGCAGCTTACCCAGTACGCTGAACCGCCACACGCTGACTGACGGATCCCCCAATCGTTCGACATGTCGGCTGGCTCCCTGATCCTGAGAATAAGATATGACTTCACGATTCCTTGCCAACCGCATTGTAACCCATCGCGCCGTTCAGCGGCAACGTATTTCCATAAATATGGAGATCATTCAGAGTCTGCCCGCTCTTACCAATGAAAAAAGCACACTGTATTCCGCCGGATGCACCAGATGCAAAGCGTGCCTTGATCCCGCGCGGAGCGGCGCCTATCCTCCCCAAAACAGCACAGGAGTAGGCAAGGCGACTGCTGAAGTTTTTCAAGCCATACGGAACACGCACGGATGACGACAACCTCGAATGATCCCCACGAAATACTCGCTCTGAACTGCGGCTCCACGAGCGTTCGGTTCGCGTTCTACCGGCTCTGCGGCTCCAGCGAACAGCGCATTTACCACGGACTGCTCGAGCAGATCGGCACCCCGCAGGCCGCGTTTCATGCGCTCAACGAAGACGACGAGAAACTCACGAGCGGCTCGGAAACGCTGGACGATCACGAGGCAGCGCTCGCACGTCTCTTCGCGTGGCTCGGCGACCATTCACCGAAACCGCGGATCGAAGCCGTCGGACACCGGATCGTCCACGGCGGAACGGCGCACCATCAACCCACGCCCGTCACCGAACAGCTGATCGAATCGCTCAGACGGCTCGTTCCATTGGCCGTCGAACACCTCCCGCATGGAATCAAAGGCATCGAGGCGATCCTTCACCGCTTCCCGGAAATCCCCCAGGTGGCCTGCTTCGATACCGCCTTTCACCGGACGATGCCCGAGATCGCCCGGTACTATGCGCTGCCGCGACGCTTTCGTGACAACGGCATCCAACGCTATGGATTCCACGGCCTGAGCTGCGAATACATCGTCCAGGAGCTCCAGCGTTGCGATGCACTGGCCACCGGACGCGAACGGCTCATCATCGCACACCTCGGCGGCGGCTCGAGCATGACGGCTGTCCGCGACGGCCAGAGCATCGAAACGACGATGGGCATGACCCCGCTGGCCGGGCTCGTGATGAGCCGACGCTGCGGCGACATCGATCCCGGCGTGCTCATCCACCTGCTCCGCGAAAAACACATGACCGTCGAGGAACTCGACCGCGTCCTCAACCAGCAGTCGGGGTTGCTGGGCATCTCCGGGCACTCCGCGGACATGCGCACACTGCGTGCCCGTGAAAACGAGGACCCGCGCGCC
>PWPN01000078.1 GCA_003557125.1 Phycisphaerae bacterium
CGATCTTGCGGGCGAGCTTCTCGGCGTCTTCCTGCTCGATGGTTTCGGCGGCGCGCTCGACCAGGCTCACCACGTCGCCCATACCGAGGATGCGCCCGGCGATGCGGTCGGCGTGGAACTCTTCGAGGTTGTCGAGTTTTTCGCCGACGCCGATGAACTTGATGGGCTTGCCGGTGATCGTTTTGGCGGACAGGGCGGCGCCGCCGCGTGTGTCCGAGTCGAACTTGGTGAGGATAAGCCCGTCCAGCTCGAGCCGTTCGTTGAACAGTCGGGCCGTGTTGACGGCGTCCTGGCCGGTCATCGCGTCGATGACGAGGTAGACCTGAGTCGGGGAGGTCGCCTTCTCGATGCGGGCGATCTCGCCCATGAGCTCTTCATCGATCGCCAGTCGGCCGGCCGTGTCGAGGATGACCACGTCCCGGTCGGTCTTACGGGCATGGATGATGCTGTTGCGACAGAGCTGGACGGCGTTCTCGTGGCCCCGTTCCGTGTAGACGGGGACGCCGGCCTGCTCGCCGACGACCTCGAGCTGGTCGATGGCGGCCGGTCGCTTGAGGTCCGCAGCCACGAGCATGGGGCGTTTGCCGCGGGCGGAGATGTATTTGGCCAACTTGCCGCAGGTGGTCGTCTTACCCGAGCCCTGGAGGCCGGCCATCAGGATGATCGTCGGGCCGGGCGTTACGAACGGGATACGCGGGTCGGCCGGTCCCATGAGGCGGACCAGCTCGTCGTGCACGATCTTGACCATGACCTGGTCGGGATGGAGGGTGTCGATCACCTTCGCCCCGATGGCTTTGTCCTTGACCTCGTCGCAGAACTGGCGGACGACCTGGATGTGGACGTCGGCTTCGAGCAGGGCGGTGCGGACCTCGCGCATCACCTCGGTGACGTTCTCCTCGGTGATCTTGCCGCGACCTCGGATCCGGCTGAAGACGGACTGGAATCGTTGCGTCAGAGTCTCGAACATCGGTGTTTACGACCTTATACCGAGCGGCCGTCCGGTGCTTCGGCATCGGACAGCCAACCCCACACGTGCAGTCATCCATGATAGGGGTTGGCAGCGACGTGTCCAACCCGCACACGTGGGGATAACGCAGCCGGCAGGGGGCGCGTTAGAGAGCCGATATTTCAGCAGGATTCTTTGATGGCCTGGCAGGCAGCAGCAATGATTCTGTCCCGCAGTGCCCCCCATTCTCCTTCCAGCCGTGCGCCGGCTGCCCGCCGATGCCCGCCGCCCCCGAACTGCGACGCGAGGGCTGCGATATCGATATCGATTCCGCACACCTGAGGCGACTTGCTTCGGAAGCTCGCACGGAGCCGCCCGTCCTCCTCCTGAACGAACAGGATGCTGACCATCACCGAGCCGGCAGCCATCGGTTCGTTGACGAGCTCTTCAGTGTCTTTGGGGGTCGCCCCTGCCTGCGCGAACATGGCCGGGTCGAGATGCATTAGCGCCAAGCGCGCGTCGGCGTGCAGTTCGATCGTCGAAAGCGCCAAGGCCTTGATGCGAAGCCGGGCGGTCGGCCACATTTCGTAGAGTCGCCCGTAAACGATGTCCGGTCGTGCACCTTGCTCGACGAGGTGGCCGGCGATCTGAAAGGTCTCCGCGTCGGTGTTCGAGAAGCGGTACCAGCCCGTGTCCGTGACCAGGCCGACGAACAGCGCCTCTGCGATGGCTGTATCGATCGGCCAGCCGGCAGCCTGACACCAGCGGTAGACCAAGGAACAGGCCGACGCCGCGGACGAGTCGATGAGGTACGTGACCGGCGCGCCTCCGTCGCTCAGGTCATCCCGCGTGGCATGATGATCCAGAACGACCCGCGGCAGTGGGCAGCCCGTCAGCAAGGGGCGGAAGGGGGCCAGTTGCGAGAGGCTGCACGTGTCCAGGACGAGAATCCCATCGAAACCTTCGAGGATCGACGTCGGGCGATCCGACGGCCAGACGTACAGCGGGGTCTGTTCGGCCAGGAACGTGTAGCGGACAGGGCACGTTTCTGCCAGGAGTATCGTTGCTTTGCGCCCGGCAGATTCGATGGATCGCTTCATTGCGATACATGCGCCCAGCGCGTCGCCGTCGGGGCGGTCGTGCGTCAGTATGAGCGTACGGCCCCACCGACCGATCTCCTCTGCCGCCTGCCTGAACTCTTCAACATGGATCATGCGTAATAAGACCTTCAAACTTTTTACGCAGCGTGCGCGTGACACGATGCTCAACAAATGAAGGCCGCGGTGCAAAGAGCGGCCCGTTTGGCAGACGTTAAACGTGGCGGTGCCGATTGGCAAGGTCCGCCGTCAGATGACGATTTTCCGTAGTGCTTGCATCGCGAATAGTTCCGGTGTAAAAAAACAGTCAGCGCGACAAACTCAAGTATATGCTTTAGGCCATAATTATTTACTCGCCATCCGGCATCAAAGAGTGCATAATAGGACCTAAGATTCATTTCGTACGCATGGAATTCGACAACGTCGGCCGTCTGCTGGGGAACCAGGTCTCAGGGACGACAACCACATCATCGGTCGACACGAATTAGAAAGAAGAGGGGCATGTCACCACCGATCCAGGTGCTCTTTGTCTGTACCGCCAATGCCTGTCGATCCCAGATAGCCGAGGCGATGCTGCGTCATCAGGGCGGAGACCGGTTCGCGGTCCATAGCGCCGGCATCCGGCCGATCGATCACATCCACCCCCTTGCCCGGGCGGTGATCGAATCGCTCGGCCTCTCGGCGAAAGGCCAATCGCCCAAGGGAATCGAACAATTCACCGGGATCAAGTTCGACATCGTCATTACCCTCTGCGACTCGGCTGCCTGTCTGCTGCCGGCTGCCTGGCCTGGCAAGCCCGTCCACGTCAACTGGGGGCTGACCGATCCGGTGACCTATCACGGCCTGGATGCCGAACGGATCGCGCTGGCGCACCAGATAGGGCGCCGGTTGTGGCGTATGATCGAGCTGTTCGTGGACGTGCCCTTCGAAGAGCTGTCCGACTGCCAGATCCAAAGTCAGCTCGTACGGATCGGCCGATGCAACTGAGCACGGCGGTCGGACTCGCAGAGGGTGGCACGGGCGTCCCGCCCGTCAGGGGCACCTGGCAAGTCTCGGTCGGTGATCCATGCGTTGTCGGCTGGCATTCCTTTTTACCGATGCGAGGGGAGTCGCACGTCCGAACCCGGCCCTGTTTTGACCGGAAGGCTCTTTTCGACGGGTCGCCGACCGAGTCACGCCCATCAAAAAGTGTCGCGTTCTACTGCTGACAAAAAGCCTCGCCACCCTTATGATGGCCCCCCATTCTGAGAGCTTGACGGACAGAACCCCGGCGCGGGGCGGTCCGACGGCTTCACAGGCGTCCCAGCAACTCCATATGGAAAGGAGAACGCGATGGCCAATGGAACGCTTCCCCCTTATCTGGCGTCGGCCCGTCCGAACCCGCCCGAAGCGCGGGTGCCTTGGTACATCAGCACCGCACCAGCCTATTTCGGCATCTTCATGTGGATCGCTTTCTACGATCAGCTCGGCGTCTCGCTGTCGATCGGCGGTCTGGATGCGGCCTTGGGCGGGCTCATCGTCGGGGCCGTGCTCTGCCATTACCTGTTCCATTACGTCTTCGGCCTGCTCGGCATGCAGACGGGCTACCCGCTCTACGTGGTGGGCAGCTCGACGTTCGGCACCAAGGGCGGGCTGCTGTTCCCCGGTATTTTCATGGGCATCCTCCAGATCGGCTGGTACAGCGTGGCGACCTACTATGCCACCAAGCTCCTTCTGGGAGGCCTGGGTGTCTCGACCGTCCACATGCGAACCATGCTCGATCCCACCGAGGCTGAGCGTGGATTCAGCCTCCTGTTCATCCTGGTCGCCATTGCGTGGGGCTACATTTTCGCATTGTTCGGAGCGTTCGGCATCAAGTACGTGGCCAAGATCTCGTCGTACCTGCCCTGGGTCGCGGTGGCCATGCTGCTCATCGCCGCGATCGGCGCGCTGCCGCATATCGGGCAGTTCGAAGTGCCGACAGCCACGGGGATCGGCGCGCTGGCGACTGCCTGCCTCATGATTCAGATGGTCGTGGGCTTCTTCGCGACGGCAGGTGCGGCCGGGGCCGACTTCGGCTCCAACAGTCGTAATGCCGACGATGTCAACGTCGGCGGTCTGACGGGCGTGACGCTGTCGGCGATCGTGGCCGGCGGCCTGGCACTTATCATCGTCGCCGGTGCCCAGGGCGTACGCGTTTCGGATGATTTCAGCGTGGCCGGCTCGCTGGGTGTGGTCAGCCCGGGTCTGGCCCAGATCATGCTGCTGCTGTTGGCCATCGGGTCAATGGCGCCGGCCTGCTTCTGCTCGAGCATTATCGGCAACAGCCTTTCGACGATGATCCCGTCCGTGGGCCGCGTGCCGCTGACGCTGGCCGGGGCGACGATCGGCATCCTGCTGGCAGCCACGGGGGCGGCCGGCAACCTTGTCGCGTTCTTCGGTCTCATCGGTGCTTCGTTCGGGCCGATATGCGGGGCCATGGTGGCTGACTACCTGCTCAGCGGACGCCGGTGGGCGGGCCCGCGGGCCGGCGTGAGCATCCCCGGATACGCGGCGTGGGTCGTGGGCTTCCTGGTCGGTATTTCGAACAACCCCGCGGTTTCCGGCTGGCTCGGTCGTGAACTCGTCGCGCACTGGCATCCGACGGCCGTCTATTCGTTCATCGTGGCGTTTGTCGTGTATGCGGTCCTGGTCAAGGGCGGCCTGCAGCCGCAGCCCGTCCAGATGCCGGCCGGCACCGCCGCGGCGCAGCGATAAGAGCATCGGACGAGGTGGGCGGTTGCTGTCTCGGCCGTCCTGTGTGACGGCTGGGCAGTATCCATGATGAGGCTGTCGGTTGTCAACAGCGTTAAGGCTTCCACATGGTCCACCTCAAAGGCTTTTTTTCTTTTCCC
>PWPN01000157.1 GCA_003557125.1 Phycisphaerae bacterium
GGCCAGCTATGAGTACAACGTCGACGTCACGAAGAAAGTCGTCGAGGCGGCCCACGCCAAGGGCGTCACCGTCGAGGGCGAACTGGGCTGCCTGGGCGGGATCGAGGACGGGCACGGGGCGGGCCTCACCAGCGAAGAGGCGATGAAGCACCTCACCGACCCGGCACAGGCTGAGGATTTCTGCGCCAAGACCGGCGTGGATGCCCTCGCGGTGGCCATCGGCACGAGCCACGGGGCTTACAAGTTCAAGAAGAAACCGACCGGCGACGTGCTCGTCATGAGCGTCATCGAAGAAATCCACAAGCGCCTGCCGAATACCCACATGGTCATGCACGGCTCGTCGAGCGTGCCCAAGGAACTGCTGGACATCATCAACCAGTACGGCGGCGAAATGGGCGAGACCTACGGCGTGCCCATCGAAGAGATCCAGCGCGGCATCAAGCACGGTGTGCGAAAGGTCAACGTCGATACGGACAATCGACTCGCGATCACCGGGGCGATCCGCAAGGTCTTCGCCACGAAAAAAGGCGAGTTCGACCCGCGCAAGTACCTGGCCCCGGCCCGCGAAGCCATGAAACAGGAATGCGTCAAGCGAATGACCGCGTTCGGGCAGGCGGGCAACGCCGGCAGGATCAAAATGCAAACCTGCAAGGAACTGGTCGATTTCTACAAGAGCGGCAAGTAACGCGTCCCACGGGTAAGACGGACGGACAATACCGTCTGCATGTTCGAGCCCAAACAGGGAATCCGCCCAGACTTACGGGATGATGCATATTCTCTGATCCGAAACCAAAGCCCACGGCAGGCCTGCCGTGGGCTTTCTTTTTGCTGAACGACGAACCAACGCAGCGGGACGTAAAACATGCACGCGATGGACGATCACTGCTTTGCCCTTTGTAAGTCCTGCCCATTGTCCGTAGGATGGGCCGGACCGTGACGGAGCCACGCACGTATTGCAAGCGTCGGGCAGAGCCCGACCTACGGAATTCCGCATTCCGCTCCCTCACGGTCGCGGCTCGGATTCAGGGCACGAATTCACGGCTCGGATTCTCGGCCGCCACGGGGGGCGGCCGCTACATTGTCGCGGCTCGGATTCAGGGCTCGGATCACATGCGCGGTGCTTTATGATTGACACAGCAGACGACAATCCGCCGCCCGTTCAGCAACCCCTCGGCCAGGGTCGCCGTGCGCAGCCGACTCTTGTCAGCATCGTCGTGCCCGTTTTCAACGAGGCGCCCAACGTCGGGCCGCTCATCGAGGCTGTCGAGGCTGCCCTCGATGCGCAACCCTACGAGATTCTCTTCGTGGACGACGGCAGCACGGACGGGACGCTGTCCGAGATCGAAAAACACGCTGTCCGCGACGAACGCATCTGTGCGGTCGTGCTCTCGCGCAACTTCGGCCATCAGCATGCCCTCGCTGCCGGGCTGCGCTGTGCGCGGGGCGACGTAGCCGTCACGATGGACGGCGACCTCCAGCATCCGCCGACGCTGATACCGACGCTCATCGCGCATTGGCGGGACGGTGCCAACATCGTGCACACGCGCCGGGCCGACACGGACGACCTGCCCGGCTTCAAGCGGCTCACGTCGCGCGCGTTCTACCGCGTCTTCGGCTGGCTGAGCGACGTGCCGCTCGAACCGGGGATGGCTGATTTTCGGCTGCTGGACCGGCGCGTCGTCGATGAACTCAACCGGATGCAGGACGGGCGGCTCTTCCTTCGGGCGCTGCTGCGCTGGATGGGCTATCGCAGTGCGACCGTGCCCTTTACGCCCGACCCGCGACATGCCGGCCGTTCCAAGTACACGCCTCGCAAAATGTTCCGGTTAGCGACCGACGGGACGCTTGCGTTTTCGACCGTGCCGTTGCGTATCGGGCTGCTCATCGGCGTGGTGACAGCGGCGCTGAGTTTTCTCGAACTGCTGTTCGTGGTGATCGCGTGGCTGATGGGGCGGACCGTGCCGGGCTGGGCGTCGACGGTCGGCATCGTGGCTTTTCTGTTCGGCGTGCTGTTCATCCTGCTGGGCATCCAGGGCCAGTACATTCTGCGGCTCTACGAGCAGGCCCGCGCCCGCCCGCCGTTCATCATCGAACGGATCGTGCGGCGAAGCGGGGAGCGCGAATAATCTGCCGGAACCAGCTGCATAAGCTAAGATCGAAGATAGAAGAGAACCGCTCTCTTACATCCATTGCCGCGAATTGCTGCGACGGCTACGGGGGGACGGACGCTACAGGGAGGTACGGGCATCTCGCCCGTTAGGACTGCACTGGCGGACAAGCCGCCAGTGGCACCCGAATGGGACTCGGCTCCCTATGGTCGCAATGCTTTTCGGCAAGGACGGCCGCCACGGGGGGACGGCCGCTACAGAGTGATACGGGCATCCCTGGGCAGGGTGGTACGGGCGTCTCGCCCGTTGAGCATAGGCACTGGCGGACAAGCCGCCAGTGGCACCCGATGCGGGAAAACCGCGCGCGCTCCAAGCCCGCGGCTCATGGGTTCATCGATCAGTTTGAACTGTTAAGAAATGGCCATTCGAAGGGGTATGACGATGCATCGGGCGAAGTGGAACTATGTCGTGGACACATTGGCGCTGGTGGCGATGGTGGTGCTGGCTGTCACGGGTTTCATGATCCGCTACAAGCTGCCGCAGGGCACGAGCCGTTACCTGGCGTTGTGGGGCATGAATCGGCACGAGTGGGGAAGCATTCACTTCTGGTCCGGCGTCGTGCTGCTGGTCCTGCTGGCTCTTCACGTGATCCTGCACTGGGACTGGATCGTGATCATGACGCGGGGCCCGTCGAGCGAGAAGGCGCGTCTGCGCGTGGGTGTGGCGTTGGCAGTGGTGTGCGCACTGATCGTGGTGTCAGCGGTGCCGTTCCTGGTGCCTGCCGAGCGGATCGGCGATCCGCCGGGCGAGGCGCGCGGCCAGGGGGCGGCCCTCGAAGTCCCGCCGATCGAAGGGTGGATGACGTTGCAAGAGATCGAGGCTGTGACCGGAGTCGCCGGCGATACGCTGGTGCAGTCTTTGAATCTGCCGGAGGACGTGCCGTTGGACGAGCAGATCGGTCGACTGCGGCAACACTATGATTTCACGATGAACGATGTCCGCGAGGCAGTCCGAGTACACATGGAGCGCGAGTGAGCCGATGTCGCCGTTCCGATTGTCTTGCTGTCACGAGCGAGCGTACTCGGCCTGCATGTGAACAGGAGATCTCCCATGGACCTCAACGGTCGCGTGGCACTGGTAACGGGCGCGGGCAGGCGGGTCGGGCGTGCGATCGCGCTGGAGTTGGCTGCGGCGGGTTGCGACCTGGTCATCCACTTCAACCGCTCGGCCGAT
The DNA here is from genome assembly GCA_003557125.1 of Phycisphaerae bacterium. Lineage (GTDB taxonomy): Bacteria > Planctomycetota > Phycisphaerae > UBA1845 > PWPN01 > PWPN01. The sequence continues at coordinate 3,342 of PWPN01000157.1, forward strand.
GAGGCTGAGCAGGTGGCCGAAGCTGTCCGGGCGATGGGTCGTAAGGCGGCGCTGGTCCGCGGCGACCTGGTGGACGCGTCCGTGCCGGAACGGCTCATGTCCGAGACGGTCGAGCAACTCGGCAGCGTCGACGTTCTCGTCAACAACGCCTCGATATTCGAAAAGATGCCGCTTGCGGACGTGGACGCGGGCGTGTGGGAGCGGTACTGGCGGATCAACACGCTCGCCCCGGCGCTGCTGGCTCAGGCGGCCGGCATGGTGATGCTGCGGCAGGAGCGAGGCTGCATCGTCAATCTCATCGATATCTATGCGGAGCGCCCGCCGCGGAATCTGGCGCCCTACCTCGCGTCCAAGGGTGCGCTGGCGACCCTGACGCGGGCATTGGCCATCGAGTTCGCGCCGCGGGTGACGGTCAACGGCGTGGCGCCGGGCATCGCCATCTTTCCCGAAGACACCGACGCCGAGGAGCGACGTCGCATCATCGAACGCGTCCCGCTGAAACGCGAAGGCTCGCCCGAGCAGATCGCGCGGGTCGTGCGTTTCCTGGCGGCCGAGGGCGATTACATCACCGGGCAGATCCTCTCTGTCGACGGCGGCCGCTCGATTCAGCCGTGATCTTTGTATTGCCAGAAAGACGGCCTTCGCGGCGTAGTCGAAGAAGAAGACGGGGGGGCGGCCGCTTCTGCATCCGGTCAGGCGGCGAAGTGACCAGTAGACACCAGATATCCTGGGCATGCAAGTCGGACAGCCCATTGGTGCCTGAACATGCAAGGGAAGCTGGTGAGGGGGGGCTTCTGCACGAATGCCAGCAGCGAACGACCCACAGGATGGATTTCCCTCACTGCATGTGATTAGGAGGCCAAAGTGCGTGGATGACCGGCAACATGATTCGCAGCACCCACCGCGCGGCATGGCCTGGAATGCGCACTAATGGCCAAACGGCCTGCGCGCGAAACCCTGAGTCGAAGTTCGAAACGGCTGGTCGAGATTTCTTGCGCCGAACCCGAGTTGCTTTCCTTACCTTGTGCCCCAAGTGGAGGAGGTAATCGTAGAGGAAGAGCGGAGCTCTCGACGCAAACATCAGCATATCGGAGTAGTTGATAATCCCGCATGCGTTCATTGTCGTAACCATCCGGACGATATGCCCCGGGCGATAGAGGAAACGGTTGCGTATCCGGTCACGGATTCGAAGAAGGCGTTTTCTGTCGAATTCCGGCGAATAGACGTATCCGTTCGAACTGATGCGGTATCCGGGCATACCCTCGATTTCTTTGCGCAACGGGGTGAACTTATCCACGCGAAGCCGGTTCAGGGAGATCGTGTGCACGCCTAACTCGATGGCCAGATCGGCGATCGAAAGCATCTCCTCCTCCGTCTCGCCGATGTTTCCAAAGATGAAGTACCCGTGATAGAAGAAGGGGAATCGGCGGAACACCTTGAAGGCGTCCCGCATCTGCTCGACCGTAAAGCCCTTGCTCATCTTTTCGAGGGATTTGTCACTGGCGGACTCGAGCCCGAAAAGAAGCATTCGA
>PWPN01000139.1 GCA_003557125.1 Phycisphaerae bacterium
GAACTGTCGCGTTCGCGCTTCGATACGCCCAGCCAGTCGACCACGATGCCGGCCGTCACCGCGGTAATCAGTGCAGCCACCACACGCGCCGCAGCCATGAAGGGTCCGAGCAGCGGATAGGAGATGGCGATCGAGCTGACCCCGGCCTGGGGGACGCTGACCAGAAAGCTGACCGTCGGGCCGCGTGCCGCGCCGTGACGCCGCAGGGCAGAGGCGATCGGGATCACGCCGCAGGAACAGATGGGCAAGGGCAGACCCACGATTGCTGCCTTCAGGGTACTGGCCCATCCGGGTCGGCCCACGTAGCGGGATACGATCTGGACGGATAGCAGTACGTGCAGAATGCCGGCTAATGCGAAACCGCCCAGCAGCCACGGTGCGGCGTCCAGGATGACGTCCCAGGTTTCGAGTGCCCAAGTCACGAAAAATTGCATAAATACTTACCTTTTGCGCTGAATAATTCGGATAACATCGACGTTCGGCTCTCGATTTGAATATCCCTTTACCCATGGTAGGGTTGCCCAGGCCATAAGGCACGGGCGATGGGTTGGCGAACCTTTTGAACGAAAACCAGTTATAATGAATCGAGGTGGAGTGGGCGAGGCGGTCGCTCGCCCGGACGTTCGCGCCCGGGCGGGAGGAAAGTCCGAACTGGGCAGGGCACGGTGGTCGCTAACGGCGACCCGGAGCGATCCGAGGGAAAGTGCCACAGAAAACATACCGCCCTCGATTGAGGGTAAGGGTGAAAAGGTGCGGTAAGAGCGCACCGCGTCACGGGTGACCGTGACGGCATGGCAAACCCCACCGCCAGCAAGCCCAAATAGGCAGCGAGAGGCGGCCCGTCTCGTTCGAGCTGCGGGTAGGGTGCTCGAGCGGCCTGGCAACAGGTCGCCCAGATGAATGACCGCCATCAGGATGCGTTCCGCGCATCCTGATAACAGAATTCGGCTTATTCGCCCACTCCGCCTTTTTTCATCCCACCGGGTTTATCCTCCCCCCGCCATGCGATACACTGGCTTTTCATGTTCACATCGAAAAACACCCTGCAAGGAGGACCGCCTGATGAACAGTCACCGTGCGCTCTTGTCGGCCTGTGTCGGGCTGATTGCATCAGCAGGCGGCGGCCTCCTGGCGGACCAGGCGGGCAGCGCATCCGGCCCGCCCCGTGCGGAGATCGTCCGTGTCCTGCTCGTCACGGGCGGTCATGATTACGACAAAGAGCCGTTTCATGCGATGTTCGAGGGGCATCCGGACATCGTCGTCCGCCACGTCGAGCAGCCTCAGGCCCAGGAGTGGTTCGCGCCGGACAAAGCAGATGCCTACGACGTGATGGTCTGGTACGACATGTACCCGCGAATCTCCGAGTCGGCCCGAGACAACCTGGTCGCACTCATGGAAAAAGGCAAGCCGCTGGTCGCGTTGCATCACGCGCTGGCCGGCTACCGCGAATGGCCTGGCATCGTCCCGATCCTCGGCGGCCATTACTTCCTGACACGCGACGGCGGCGAAACCGGCGCCCGTTACAAGCACGACATGGATATAAAGGTTACGTTTCCGAATCCCGCCCACCCGATCGTTCACGGCATGGAGCCTTTCACTATACGCGACGAAGCCTACAAGGGTTTCGAGGTGCTCGACGGTGTCGAGCCGTTGCTGGCGACGGATCATCCGGAGAGCGGTCCCGTCATCGGCTGGACGCACCGGTTCGGCAAGAGCCCGGTCGCGTTCATCGCACTGGGGCACGATGCCCACGCCTACAACAATCCGAATTACCGGCGACTCGTCGCCCAGTCGATCCGCTGGGCGGCCGGCCTGCTGCCCGATCCGTCTGAAGAAGGGTTCGTGAAGCTGTTCGACGGCCGATCGCTGGAGGGCTGGCATGTCATGGGTCGACCGGAAGGGTTCACAGCCGTCGATGGCATTCTTCGCAGCGAATCCGGCAAGGGGGGCGACTGGCTCCGTAGCGATCGGCAGTACGGTGATTTCATCCTCCGGCTCGACTGGCGCATTTCGCCGCAGGGCAATTCGGGCGTGTTTATCCGCTGCACCGAAGAGGGCGACCCCTGGGTGACCGGCAACGAAGTGCAGATCACCCACGAGCATCGCGACGATCTGCACTGCACGGGATCGCTCTACGGGCGCGTTGCGGTCGCGCCGCGGCCCGACGAACGGCCGAACGTCTGGCACACCTACGAGATTCAGTGCATCGGCCCGCGGATACGGGTCATCGCCGACGGTGTGCCGGTCGTGGACGTCGATAAGAGCGAGGTGCCGGCCATGCGCGATCTTCCGTTGCGAGGCTACATCGGCCTGCAGGACTCGCACAATCCGGGAGGCTGGGTCGAATTCCGCAATATCCGCATCAAAGTGCTCGATTGACCGAGCAGGGCGGGTGTCGAGGCAGGATGGAGCGGCGGGACGCGCGGGATTGTCGGTGAGCTCAAGCGCGTTACAATGTGACCCTCGCGTCGAATAGCAGTCGGTAGCATCGCAAAAAAGGATCACGAAGATGAAGTATTCACTCATGTTTTCGGTTGTTTTAACGACGATCTGGGTATCTGCGTCGGCGATGGCTGCCGGCCCGTGCTGTGCGAGGCCCGCGGCGGCGAATGCGAGGCCACAGGCGTCCAGGGTGGTCGCTGGCGCGCATACGCAACAGCCCACCTGCGCATTGGCGGGGACTCCGGAATGCCCTCGGGTCGGCCAGGCGGCATGCCCGATCATTGGAACGGAAGGATGTGCCATGGAACACGGTTGGCCTCTGGCGATTCAGGCGTACACATTTCACAGGGAGACGCTGTTCGATGCGATCGACAATGCCAAGGAGCTCGGGATTCGCTACATCGAGATGTATCCCGGGCAGATCGTCAGCCCCGAGATGAGCGATGTGCGATTCAACGAGGACGCCTCGGTCGCGCTGATCGCCAAGGTCAAGACGAAGCTCGAACGGGCAGGCGTGCGGCCGCTCGCTTACGGCGTGGTCCGTATGAGCACCGACGAAGCGGAGTGCCGCAAGGTGTTCGACTTCGCCAAGGTGATGGGGATCACCACGATCACGGCCGAGCCGCCGGTCGAGGCGTTGCCGCTCATCGACGACCTCGCCAACGAGTACGGCATCAACGTGGCCATCCACAATCATCCCAAGCCGAGCCGTTACTGGGATCCCAATTTCGTCCTCGAGGTGATCAAGGATCGCAGCCCGCGGATCGGCGCCTGTGCCGACACCGGCCATTGGATGCGCAGCGGGCTGGACACGATCGAGTCCTTGAAAATTCTCGAAGGGCGGATTCTCTGGTCGCATTTCAAGGATCTCAACGAAAGCACGCCCCAGGGCCATGACGTGGTCTGGGGGACCGGTGCTGGCAACGCGCGGGGAATGCTCGAAGAGCTCAAACGACAGAATTACGTCGGCGGGATCGCCGTCGAGTACGAGCACAACTGGGGCGAGGCGATGCCCGAGATCAAACAGTGCGTCGAGTTCTATCGGGAGACGGTGGCTGAGCTTTTCGACAAAGGGCAGTGACGGATCGTTGATGTCTCTTCGTTTCTGATCGAACAATACGATTGAGAGAATAGAAAGGCGGGAGTCGATGAAAGCTTCATTGATTTGTGCGATTATGCTTATCACGGCGTGGACGTCGTCGGCAGCGATCGCGGCGGCTGCGTGTTGCGCAAGGCCGACCGCGGCGTCCGATACCCGGCAGCAACCCGCAGCGGTCGTGGCCGGCGCACAGGCGGTCTGTCCGCTCGCGGCCCGAGCCGACAAGCCTACGGAGCCCGGCTGGCCTTTGACGATGATGGCCTGGACGTTTCACCGCGAGACGCTCTTCGATGCGATCGCCAACGCCAAGGAGCTCGGCGTCCGTTACATCGAGCTGATCCCTTCCCATGCGGTCAGTCCGGAGATGGGCGACGTACGACTGGATAAGAATGCGTCGCTCGCGGTGATCGCCAAGGTGAAGCGGGAACTGGAGCTTGCAGGCATCAGGCCTCTGGCGATGTACACGAACGATCTGGGGACAGATGAAGCGAAGAACCGCAGAGTGTTCGACTTCGCCAAGGTGATGGGCCTTACGACGATCGTCGGCGAACCGCCGGTCGAGTCCTTGCCGCTGATCGACCGGTTAGCCAACGAGTACGACATCAACGTGGCCATCCACAATCATCCCAAGCCGACGCGTTACTGGGATCCCGCGATCGTCCTCGAGGCGATCAAGGACCTGAGCCCGCGGATGGGCGTGTGTGCGGATACCGGCCATTGGCTGCGAAGCGAGCTGGATCCGGTCGAGTGCCTGCGCAAGGTCGAAGGTCGTGTCCACTGGGTGCATTTCAAAGACCTCAACGAGAAATCCCGCCAGGGCCACGACGTGGTATGGGGGACCGGGGTAGGCAATGCGCGAGCCATCCTCGAGGAACTCAAGCGGCAGAACTACACCGGCGGGATCTCGATCGAGTACGAGCACAATTGGGGGCAGGCGATGCCCGAGCTCAAAGGGTGCGTCGAGTTCTACCGCAAGACGGTGGCCGAGCTTTTCGGCGATGAGCAGGACAGGTGACGCAGCTCACCCACATGGGCGCCACTGGCGGCTTGTCCGCCAGTGCATGTTGATCCGGTGCAGGTTCATGCGGTGCAGGTGCAGGGTGGTACGGGCGTCTCGCCCGTCGGCTTGTCGTCACACAAACCCACGTGAGCAAGTTGCGAGCAAGGATGGCCGTCACGGCGTAGCCGAATGCGGCCGCTACATCGCTCCCTCACGGTCGCGGCTTCTATGAAAGCCCGCTACTTGTCAAGTCGGCCTCTTCGGTGTTTGACGATGGAGGTTTTCCCATTCTTCTATCCGAGCATTTCCCAAGTGGGATAGCCC
>PWPN01000095.1 GCA_003557125.1 Phycisphaerae bacterium
CGTTCGGCCGTCGGGGCCGTCCCCCGATAGGTCAGCCGGTACGATCGTCCGCATGGGATAAACGCTCACGTCGACCTGCGCCCGCGGCCCGCCTTCCTGGAGCATGGCCGCGATCTGGGTCAGCTTCTCGATCGGCGTGTTCTCCTCGACCTCTTCCCCGATGGCAGAGCCCCACTTGATCTCCGTTCCGTCCGGTGTCCAGAGCTTCACGTGACAGGCCCGCCTGTCCCTGCGACCCCGGAAATTAATGACATCGATCGCACTGATCCCGGTCGTGACGGAATCCCCCTGCTCGAAAAGAAGGTTCGCCAGGCGGACCGCAGCCTGGGCATCCTCCCCTCGGAACGGCTCATTGACCTGCGGCAACGGAGACTCGACCCCCACGATCCGAAGCCAGCCCGAGGAGGCTCCGACCGATGCGTACACCTCCGGCATCCGGACGCCTTCCGGATCGATCGGGATGTACCCCTGCTCTGTCAAAAGCATCGCAATGGGCCGCCGGCAATCGCAATGGATCCCGATCGTCCCGTCCATGTAACGGGTCACGCGATGCACGCGTCGCACCCAGCCGCTCGACTCCAACTGCTCAGCCACCCGCCGCGTCAGGTCGGGATCGGTCCACGCCTCGTCTTCCGACACGGTGATCGCGGAGAGAATCCGCGGCTCCCACTTTTCGGCGACGACCCATTCGGGCGGATCGGCCAGGACGAACCGCAGCGACGGCTGAAATTCCGGAGACTGGTACGCATGGTGCTTCAACTGCTCCAGTCCGTAGGCTGCGGCCCCGATCAGCAGGCCGACGCATGCCACCGGCAGGAGAGGCCTCATCGTCACCAGCCATGCGAAGGCGCTCATGCCGCCTTTTTTCGCGTCTTTGGCATTCTTGGTTGTCTTGGTTTTTACCGTTTTCTTACTCATGCACGATCCGCCCTGTCCACAAAAACGAGCTGACAAAAGCCTCCAGCTTAACGCTGACAGGTCAGTTCGATGATCCGCTGGCACAGCGTCGGAAAACTCAGGCCGACCCGGGCGGCCGCCTTGGGCAGCAGCGAATGATCCGTAAAGCCGGGGATCGTATTGATCTCCAGCACGTAAGGTGCGAGCGTCCGGGCATCGACCATCCAGTCGACGCGCGAAAAGTCGCGGCACCCCAGCGCCCGATGCGCCGCCAGGCTCAGTGCCCGGATCCGTTCGAGAAGATCCTCCGGCAAATCGATCGCGAACAGATACTCCGTGTCGTTATCCTCGTACTTGGCCTGATAATCATAGAACCGCCGTCGCGTGCGGATCTCGATGGCCGGCAGCGCTTCGTCGCCCAGCACGCCGACCGTCAGTTCCGGACCTCGCACGTACTGCTCGATGAGACAACGGCCATACCGTCCGGTCAGTTCCGGCAACCGTTCCGCGAGCGTCGCATCCTCGTCGGCCATCACGCAATCGACGCTCGACCCGGCATCGATCGGCTTGAGAGCCACAGGCGCCGACCAGCGACGTAAAGCCTCGTCCACGGTTTCGGGCGTAGCCACCTCGAAACGCGGCGTGGGGACGCCGGCCTCGACAAACCGCGCCTTGGCAGAGGCCTTGTCCATCGCCAGTTCCGACGCCTCCGGGCCCGACCCGCAGTAGCGCAGGTTCCGCGCTTCGAGAAGACGCTGCACCTGCCCGTCCTCGCCGAACGCCCCATGGAGGGCGATGAAGACGACGTCGGTCGGGATAGCAAGCGCCTCGAGGCGGTCCGGATCGATGTCGGCCAGGTGCACTTCATGACCGATGCTTCGCAGCGCCTCGGCCACCGCCCGACCGCTCTTGAGACTCACCTCGCGTTCGCTGCTCGGCCCGCCCGACAGGACGGTGATCTTCAAGGCACGTTCGACCACGGCGCGCGGGGGCGCTTCGAGTCGACCTCGAAGCCCTTTCGCGTCAGGCGCCCCCTTCTGCATCCGCTGTGCGTCGTCGGCCAGCCCTGCCAGTAACGCCCCTTCTGCCAGTGTCTTGCCGCAGGTTTTGCCATCCATGGTCGTCTCCTGCATCCTGAAGAACCCGCATCCATCCCCCGCGTCCCATGAACGGCCGAGGCCCGCAGCGGCTGTAGATCACGATCACGGGCCGCGCGCGGGTTCCATCGCACCGATCTCGGTCGCACAGCCCCACATCTCGATTTCCGTTTCCAGCGCGATACCGAACAGTTCGGCGACCCGTTCCCGGATCAACGCGATCAGCGACAGAATGTCCGCTGCCGTCGCACCCGGCGCGGTGACGATGAAGTTTCCATGTTTTTCCGAAACCCGGGCGTTGCCGACGCATGCACCCTTCAATCCCGCGCGGTCGATCAGGGCACCTGCGCTGGCGTTCGGCGGATTCTTGAAAACGCACCCGGCACTGGGCTCGTTGAACGGCTGAGCCTCTTGCTTGGTGCGCCAGATCGACAGGAGCCGCTTGCGCAGGCGCGCCGGATCGCCTCGCCGCAGACGCAGGGTTGCAGCACAAACGATCGCGCCCGCCAACCCGCTCGTCCGATAACCGAACCGGATCGCTTCGGGTTGCAGTGTCCGCACCTGCCCCTCACGGTCGACGACGGTCACCTCGCTGACGACGTCGGCGATTTGCCCCCATCGGCCGCCCGCGTTCATCCGGATAATGCCGCCGATCGTCCCGGGGATGCCAGCCAATCCTTCCAGGCCCGCCCAGCCTCGCCGTACCGACTCGCGGATGAGCCGCATCATGTCCGCACCGCCCCCCACGCGGACCGTCCCCACCTCGGAGGCGTCCCCGTTCGTGGAAGCAGGCCATTGCACGCGACGGAAAGCGGGAGCATCGAGCTGGATGACCATGCCATCGACGCCCTCGTCGCCGACCAGCAGATTCGCCCCCGCTCCGAGGATGTACCAATCGATCCCGTTGGATCGGCACCGTTGCACGAGCCGTGCGAGCTGCTCGATGTCCGGCGGCTGCGCAAGCCATCGCGCGGGGCCGCCGACACGATACGACGTGTGCGAAGCGAGCGGCTCGCTTGGGAGTATCCATTCGTCCTGTTCGATCACGGTGTCGTACATCCCTCTTCTCGCCAAAGCCACCGGCGCGTCGCTTGCCGACGTTTTCGATCCCGCCCTCGGTCGTGGCGCTCTGCACTGCGGCGTCAATCGTTGCGGGCGAGCCGTGCCAGCAGGGGGTCGGCGATCTGCCAGACATTACCGGCCCCCATCGTCACGACGAGGTCGCCGCGCTGCAGACGCTTGCCCAGTAAGTCTACAATAGCTTCGAAATCCGGCTCATACGTCGCCTGTCCGCCATGGGTGCGGATCCGGTCGACAAGGTCCCGGGCGTCGATAAGATCGCGCTCGGCCGCACTGTCGCGTACGAAATAGATATCCGGCACGACGACGACGTCGGCACTGCTGAAACTCCGCGCGAAGTCGTTCAGCAGAAAACGGGTCCGCGAGTGCTGGTGCGGCTGAAAAACGACATAGAGTTTATCGGGCTTGTAGTATTCGCGCAGCGCCTTGATCGTAACCTGAAGCTCGGTCGGGTGATGCGCATAATCGTCCACGACGTTCACGCCGCCCGCGCATCCGCGCCACGTCAGTCTCCGTTCGACGCCTTGAAACTCGGCCAGGGCCGTGGCGATCATCTCCGGCTCGACACCGGCGCGCACGCACAAAGCGATCACCGCCAGCGCATTGGCGACATTGTGACGGCCGGGGATACTCAAACGCACGTCGAACAAGGCGCGCCCGTTGTGCTCGACCTGAAAATGGCAGCATCCCCGCTGCTCATCGAGGACCTTCGCCCGCCAGTGGGCACCCTCCCCGAATCCATACGTTTCGACGGCGCAACCGGCAGCCTCGGCCGCCCGGAGAGCGTCGCGGTTCTCTGCGTTGATGACCAGCAGGCCATCCGGCCGAACGCATGCGGCGAATCGGCTGAAGGCTTCGACGATCTCGTCAAGGTCGCGGTAATAATCGAGGTGATCCTCTTCGACGTTGAGGATGCATGCGAATTGCGGGTCGAGATTCAGAAAGGAACGGTCGAACTCGCAGGCTTCGACGACGAAGAGGTCTCCGTCGCCCACGCCGGACCCGCCGCCGAGCTGGCCCACGTTCGCGCCGATTACAAAGGACGGGTCGAGACCCGCGCGCCGCAGCACGTAGGCCATCATTCCCGTCGTCGTCGATTTGCCATGCGTACCGGCTACCGCGATGCCCGCACGATCGGCCATGAGCAGGCCGAGCAGCTCGGCATATTTGATCACCGGCCAGCCCCTTTGCTGCGCTTCGACGACGTCCGGGTGATTCATCTTCACCGCGGCCGAGCGGACCACGAGGTCGCATTCGTCAGGCAGAGCGCACGTATCCTGGCCGATGCGGATCGACACACCGCGTGCCTGGAGCGCATCGAGCTCTTTGGAAGGCTGCGAATCCGACCCGCTGACCGCGACGTCGCGCCGTAAAAGCACCGCGGCGGCGCCCCGCATCCCGCATCCGCCCGCGCCGATCATATGGACGCGCATGCCCGCCGCGAGCGTGCTCGGAACAGGCGTCTGCGCGGGCGAATCCGTCATGGGCGCGTCAAGCTCCGATAACGCCTTCGGTTGGACCGGTGGGTAAGCCGAAGCCGTTTTCCGTTTTGCGCTGCTGTATCGGCGCATCCGTGCACCTTCCGCCATGGGATTTCCTTCTGTAAGGTGTGCCCACGCGCCGGCCCCGCCCCCTCCGCGAAGTCCCGCGCACTGCCCGCGGTCGACGCCCCGATTCCCGGGTCGCCGTGCCGCGCCCACGCGAACGCGTACGATTCCGTGTGTGACTGCCGACGTCGCGCCGCGTCGGCAGCGGTCATTGTAAAGGAAGCCCACATGCGTTCCAACAGA
>PWPN01000326.1 GCA_003557125.1 Phycisphaerae bacterium
ACATCCTTGAAAGCGAGTCGTCCGAGGCGGTCCGCTGGGTGGAAACGACCGGCACGACCCGCCCCAGCCTCTCATTGACCGAGGCCCCGGTGACCGTCGCCGATGCGCTGCGTGAAACGCTTTTCGACCAGCTCCAGAGCGTCGTACTAACCAGTGCCACGCTGGCGATCGGTCGCAAGGACGGTTTTCGCTACATCCGCACCCGGCTCGGCCTGGACGACGCCGACGAACTGCAGCTCGGCTCGCCCTTCGACTACGGCACGCAGGTCGAGCTTCACCTCGAAAACGCCCTGCCGGACCCGGACGACGCCGATACGTTCGTGCCGGCCGCCGCCGAGGTGATCGCCCGCCACGTCATCGAAACGCAAGGCCATGCGTTCGTGCTGTTCACGAGTTACCGGATGCTCGAATGGATGTCTCGCCTGCTGCGGGGCCGCTTCGAAGAGGCGGGTCTGCACGTGCTCGTGCAGGGGGCGGGGATTCCCCGGACACGGATGCTCGAAACGTTCCGCAACCGCCGCGGCGGGGTCATCTTCGGGACCGACAGTTTCTGGCAGGGCGTGGACGTACCGGGCGAAGCGCTCGTCAACGTCATCATCGTCAAGCTGCCGTTCTCCGTGCCGGATCGACCGCTGACCGAGGCGCGCATCGAGCAGATCCGGGCGGCCGGCGGCAACCCGTTCATGGATTACCAGATCCCCGAGGCCATCCTGAAATTCAAACAGGGGTTCGGCCGACTCATCCGCACGCACACCGATCATGGTCGGGTCGTCGTCCTTGACCGCAGGATCCGCACGAGGCGGTACGGCCGAAAGTTCCTGCAGGCCATCCCCGATTGCCGCATCATCGAGCACGATGAATGACGGACAATGGCACCCGTCCTGCGATGGACGACGGGCGAGGACGCCCGTACCACCCTGTAGCGTCCGCCCCCCGTGGCGGACGTCTTCGGGTCTAGCACTGGCGGACAAGCCGCCAGTGGCACCCTGCGACGGGCGAGGACGCCCGTACCACCCTGCAAGACACCTTATCTGCGGATAATCAATCGCGTAAAGCCAAGGCCAACAGCTCGGCCATGTGGAGCGGCTCAGCCTCGGTCAGGTGCGTGATCTGGTGTCGGCAGCTCGTGCCCGACGCGACGAGGCGCGCATCGGCAGGCAACGCCTCGATCTGCGTCACGAGCGGGTCGGCCACCTGCCTGGAAAGCTCGTACTTGCTTTCGATCATCCCGAACGCACCGGCCATTCCGCAACAGCCCGTATTCAGCAGCGTCGCCTCGGCACCCGGTATCTTCCTGACCAGGGCGGGCATGTACTTGACGTCCGTGAGCGCCTTGGCGTGGCAGTGGCCGTGGATCGCGACGCGCAGCGCTTCGCCGTGGAACGGCAGCGCATCGGGCTCGCGGGTCAGCAGGCCGAACATGAACTCCTCGAAGCCCACGCATCGCCGCGCGACGGTCCCGGCACCGTCGATACGCAGGTTGAGATAATCGTCGATGAACATCGAATGGCAGGACGGTTCGAGGAAAAGGATCGGCTCGTCGCCGCCCTGGCCGTTGAAGTGCGCGACATTGTGTCGACCGAATTTCTCGGCCAGGTCGATCACGCCGCGACTCATGGCCGGCCGACCGCAGCACTTGCGCCCCTCGGGCAGCACGACCTCGAAACCGGCTGCCTCGAGCACTTTGACCGCTGCCTGGCCGACGTTCGGTTCGTTGTAGCGCACCCAGGTATCGTCGAAAAGAATGACCTTGCCGCGCGTGGCGGTGTGCCCGTTGCGACGGCTGTGGAACCAGCGGTCGAACCGCTGGCGGGCGTACGGCGGCATCGACCGTTCGGGCGTGAAACCGAGCGCCTTGCGCATGAGCCATCGGCTCAGTTTCGTACGCATGACGGCGTTGGTCAGCGGCGCGAGGGGCCCTGCATTGAGTCGCCCGAGCAGGTCGGCGTGTGCGATGAGCCGATCGACCAGCGGCAGGCCGCGGCGTTCGTGCTTGGCGTGGTTCAGGTCGGCCTTGAGCTGGGCGATGTCCACGTTCGAGGGGCATTCGCTCTTGCAGGCTTTGCAGGAAAGGCAGTTATCCAACGCGACGGCCAACTCCTCGGAGACGAGCGGATCGTTGCCGCCGAGGCGATTCTCCATCGCGGCCCGGATCGTATTGGCCCTGCCGCGGGGCGACATGACCTCTTCGCCCGTAGCCACATAGGTCGGGCACATCGTCGGCGGATCCTTACGGCAGCCGCCGCAGCCGTTGCACTGCTCGAGGTTGCCCACGAACGATTCGTCGCGTTCGATGTAGCCCATGCGCACCGTGAACGGCAGTTTGATGTCGTGTCCCGCGCCCTGGCGGAGGTCGGCGTCGATGCGGTAACGGCCGTCGGGGAGCACCTTGCCGGGATTGAGGATATTCTTCGGGTCGAAGAGCTCTTTGATCTCGCGCGTCGCATCCATCAAAGCGGACCCGACGTGATCGGGCAGGTACTGCGTCCGCGCGATGCCCAGGCCATGCTCGGCCGCCAGCGAGCCCTTGAACTGCTTGCACAGCGCGGAGACCTCGTCGGCTACCTCGCGGTACTTGGCGACATCCTCGGCCGTATGGAGATTGACCTTCGGCCGAACGTGCAGCAGGCCCGAGGCGGCGTGACCGTAATAGGAGCCTTGCAACCCCCGGTCGCCCAGGATCTTCATCAACCCCCGCACGTAATCGGGCAGCGACCGCGGCGGCACGCAGACATCCTCGATGCCCGGCGCCGGTTTGGCCGGCCCCTTGCATGCGGTCAACAGCGACAGGCCCGACTTGCGAACCGTCCGGATCATCTCCTGCTCGATCGGGTCGATGCAGATGAGGCGGCGCAGGCCGATGCGACGCTTCTCGAGGGCAGCGAGCTTTTCATCGCCGTCCTCGAAGAACTCCACGATTAGGATCGCTTCGCAGGGCTCCTCGTCGAGCTTCATCAGTGCCCGGGCCGCCTTGAAGGACAACTGCCCCTTCGTTTCATCGAAAAGAGGCCGATCGATGTGCTCGATGCCCGCCGGGTCGAGGTCGAGAAACTCGACGGTCGCCTCCATCGCCTCCAGAACCGACGCGAAGAAAAACAGGGCCTGCACCCGCCGTTTCGGCTGTGGGACGATCTTCAGCGTCGCCGAGGCGATCCCCGCCAGCGTGCCTTCGCTGCCGGAAATGAGGCGCGTGAGGTCGCCGAGATGGTCGAGATATTCGTCCAGGCCATAGCCCGGCCAGCGCTTGTCGAGGATCGGCGGGAAGCGACGGCGGATCTCGTCGGCATGACGCTGCACGATGCGGTCGACGGCCGCAACGTGTTCGCCCAGAGCCCGTCGGCCGTCGTCGGCGGCGCCGACCCGTGCGACGGTGCCGTCGGCTAAGACGATCTCCAGCCCGGCCAGGTGCTCGGAAGTCGTCCCGTACCGGGGCGCGAACGCGCCGGACGAATCGTTGGCGATCATTCCGCCGAGCGTCGCGCGCGAGCTTGTCGCCACGTCCGGCCCGAACATGAAGCCGTGCGGCTGAAGGTATGCGTTGAGCTGATCGAGCACGACGCCCGCGCCCACGCGCACCGTACGCGCATCGAGGTCCAGGTCGCTGATCGCGCGCGTGTAGCGTGCGAAATCGACGACGAGGCCGTCGCCGACCGCCCCGCCGGTAAGGCCCGTCCCCGCGCCGCGCGGCACGATCGAAAGGCCCGCGTCGCCGGCTGCCAGGATGACCTCGGCCGCCTCGTCCGCCGAACGAGGAAAAGCCACGCCGATCGGCGTCATCTGGTAGATCGACGCATCGGTGGCGTAAAGGGAACGTGTCAGATCGTCGCCCCGCACCTCGCAGC
This sequence comes from Phycisphaerae bacterium, assembly GCA_003557125.1. Classification (GTDB taxonomy): domain Bacteria; phylum Planctomycetota; class Phycisphaerae; order UBA1845; family PWPN01; genus PWPN01. The sequence goes on from PWPN01000326.1 coordinate 3,843, forward strand.
GCGTGGCCCGTTGGAGTGATTCGATCGTACGTGTCTTCATGATTTCAATCTATTATAGATGACCGTCAAAGAAGGGCCCATCCGGTTCGTCGTCGCGTTTCCATGGCGCATCGTTTGATACGACGCAGTCGGCAGCGCGGTGCGTAACGATGTCCCCGGAAATCCGCGCAGACAAAGGGCCGACCTGTACGAAAGACGGGCCGGCCCGGGATCTTCAGGGATACGAGGCAAACCCTACCACGCGAAGTGCGAGAAGGCCTTGTTCGCTTCGGCCATGCGGTGCACGTTCTCCCGCGTGGTCATCGCGGTTCCTTCGCGCTTGTACGCGTCGATGAATTCGCGGGCGAGGCTCTGGCTGATGGGCTGTCCCTTCCGGCCTCGTGCGGCTTCGAGGATCCAGCGGATCGCCAGCGACTGCTGCCTCTTGAAATTCACCTGGATGGGCACCTGGTAGTTCGAACCGCCCACGCGCTTGCTGCGGACCTCGATGTTCGGCTTGACGTTCTGGACAGCCGTCTCGAAGACGCGGATCGGTTCGGCATCCTTGACGCGCTGGGCGATGATGTCCAGGGCATCATAAAAAACGCGCGATGCGACGGTCTTCTTGCCGTCGAACATCAGGCAGTTGATGAACTTGCTGGCCAGCTTGCTCTTGTAGCGCGGATCGGGCCTCATCTGCGTGACCGAGTGCGTAAATCGTTTGTAAGCCATAGTCTCCTAAACCCTTAACGTCGTCCAGCTGTTTTTTTGAGCCGTCGGCACCGTACCGCCCCCCCCCTGTCGGCCCCTTCAGGGACACGCAACGGCTAGAGCGGATCGGGTATTATCAGCGATCTCCCGCACCAATGCAAGGGGGCACCCCCCAGATTCGTATCACCCATCCGGGCCGCGACCGTGAGGGAGCGTAGCGGCCGTCCCCCCGTGGCGGCCGTCTTCACCAAGCAAGTAGCGGCCGTCCCCCCGTGGCGGCCGTCTTCACCAAGCAAGTAGCGGCCGTCCCCCC
>PWPN01000112.1 GCA_003557125.1 Phycisphaerae bacterium
CAGCAGTACGAGCATGCCTGCACCGGCCAGGGCGGCGACGATGGCCGGCAGCCCGAAACGCATTGCGACGCGCCAGTCCGCCCAGCGACCGAGCAGGGCGAGTTTGAAGAGATTGTTCAGGAAGTGGACGATCGCGGTCATCGCGATGGCGGACTCGACGGGGAAGAACAACGCGAAGGCAGGCAGCAGCAGCGTGCCGACTCCGAAGCCGGAAAAAAGCGTCAACCCGGCGACGAGCAACGTGACGATGGGAATCAGGACATATTCCATGGATGCACTCGTCTCTCTGTCTTTTTATCTTAACGGGTCGATGAGAGGAAGGCCTCAGGAACTCCCATCGATCCCCCCTTGGATAGGGGGGTAAGCCGTGGACCGGTGACGCCCCGCCTTCTGCATGCCCCTACGGGCGAGACGCCCGTACCACCCTGTCTACCGTACTACCCTGCCTACCGCACCATCCTGGCTATTGTGCCACCCTGCATACCGCCTTTCTCGTACCACCGCTTAGCCCATGTCAATCCTGTACCGTCGCCTCGTGTCTTGTCTTCGCGACGGAGGTTCTCTAAGCTGGTAGATTGGCGTATTTCTCGTGCCATGGGTCGGGCTGTGTGAGTGTGTTGCAAATCGACGGTGGGCTCGTATGGACGATTCCCGCTTCATCCGGATCCGCGGAGCGTGCCAGCATAACCTCAAGAACGTCTCCGTGGACATTCCGCGCGATCGGCTCGTCGTGATCACGGGCCTGAGCGGCTCGGGCAAGAGTTCGCTGGCGTTCGACACGATCTACGCCGAGGGCCGTCGCCGTTACGTCGAGACCCTCAGCGCGTACGCGCGCCAGTTCCTCGAACAGATGCAGAAGCCCGAGGTCGAGCACATCGACGGGCTGCCGCCGACGGTGGCCATCGAGCAGCGCACGGGGCTGAGCAGCCCGCGTTCGACCGTCGCGACGACGACGGAGATCTACGATTACCTGCGGCTGCTGTTCGCCCGCATCGGTGAGCCGCACTGCTGGACGTGCGGCAAGCGGATCGAACGGCAGGCGCCCTCCCAGATCGTCGACGCTGTCCTGGAGCTGCCGACCGACACGCGCATCCTCGTGCTCGCGCCCGTCGTGCATCAGCAGCGCGGACCGCACGCGGAGCTGTTCAAGCGGATCCAGCGCGAGGGGTACGTGCGTGTCCGGGTCAACGGGGCTCTTCAGGAGCTGCGCGACATGCCCGAACTGAGCGCACGGCGAAAGCATACGATCGAGGTCGTCGTCGATCTGCTCGTCGTCAAGGAAGCGATCCGCGGGCGGCTGGCCGAGTCGATCGAGTTGGCGTTGACGCTGGGCGACGATCGGGTCACGATCGCGTCCGAGCAGACCCGCAGCCGCTGGAAGGACCACCTCTACAGCGCGCGTTACACGTGTCCGCGCCACCCGGAGGTTTCGTTGCCCGAGCTGACCCCGACGCTGTTCAGCTTCAACAGCCCGCAGGGCGCGTGCCCCGTCTGCAACGGCCTCGGCCACATCCCCGAGTTCGATCCCGAGCTCGTCGTGCCCGACCCGTCGCTGCCGCTGTCGGCCGGTGCGATCGACGCGTGGCGCCACGCGGGCAAGCGGTTGAACCAGTACTACGGCAAACTGCTTGACGAATTCTGTCTCCATTTTCGCGTCGCCCCGGACACGCCCTTCGAGAGCCTACCGGCCGCCCGGAAGGAAATCCTCATGCAGGGCACGACGCCGGAGACAGCCGCCGCGTTCGGGTACAGTTTCGAGGGCGTGCTGCCGAACCTGAAACGCCGCTGGAAGACGACCGACAGCGAGTCCGTCAAGCATCGGCTCCACCGTTATCTGAGCGAGCATCCGTGCGAGTCCTGCGGCGGGGCGCGGCTCCAGCCGGCCGCCCGGAGCGTGCGCATTGAGGGTCACACTATTGACTTTCTGTGCCGCATGTCGATCCGCGAGGCAGCGCAGTTGTTCCGCTCCCTCCAGCCGACGGGCGAGCAGGCGCGCGTGGCCGAGCCGATCGTCCGCGAGATCGCCGACCGGCTGCGCTTCATGAACGAGGTCGGCGTCGAATATCTGTCGCTCGATCGTGCCAGTGCGACGCTGTCCGGCGGCGAAGCGCAGCGCATCCGGCTGGCCACGCAGGTCGGCAGCGGGATGGTCGGCGTCTGTTACGTGCTCGACGAGCCGACGGTCGGCCTGCACCCGCGCGACACGCATCGGCTCATCGGCAGCCTTCGTCGACTCGCGGACGCGGGCAATACGGTGCTCGTCGTCGAGCACGACGAGGAGACGATCCGATCGGCCGACCATCTCGTCGAGTTGGGCCCTGCGGCTGGGGCAGCCGGCGGGCGGATCATCGCCGAGGGGCCCGCGGAGCAAGTCCTGGCCGAGGCTGACACGCCGACGGCGCGCTACCTGCGCCGCGAGGAGGCGATCCCGCTGCCAAAAAAACGCCGTAAACTCGTGCCGACGTCGCAGTCGATCGAGATCAAGGGTGCGGCGGAACACAACCTCAAGTCGATCGACGTGTGCATTCCGCTCGGGGCGTTCGTGTGCGTGACGGGCGTCTCGGGCAGCGGCAAGAGCACGCTGGTCAACGATGTCTTCCTCAAGGCGCTTCGCCGTCGATTGACCCTTTCGCGCGAACGGCCCGGCCGACACGATCGCATCCTCGGCGCGTCGCGCGTCGACAAGGTCATCGAGATCGACCAGTCGCCCATCGGCCGAACGCCCCGCAGCAACCCCTGCACGTACACGGGCGCGTTCGATCTCATCCGCCAGCTCTTCGCCAAGACGCGCGAGGCGCGACTCCGCGGCTACTCGGCCAGCCGGTTCAGCTTCAACGTCAAGGGCGGGCGGTGCGAGGCATGTCTCGGCCAGGGCACCAAGCGGATCGAGATGCACTTTCTGCCGGACGTCTACGTCGAGTGCGACGTCTGCAAGGGGACGCGTTACGGGCGCGAGACGCTCGAGGTGCGCTACCGCGGCATGTCGATCGCCGACATCCTGGCGATGCGCATCGAGGAGGCCATCGTCTTTTTCGACAGCTTCGACAACATCCGGCAGATCCTGCTGGCGCTCGACGACGTCGGCCTGTCCTACATGACACTCGGGCAGGCTTCGACGACGCTGTCGGGCGGCGAGGCGCAGCGCGTCAAGCTCGCGGCTGAACTCGCCCGCAAGCCGGTCGGTCATACGCTTTACGTGCTCGACGAGCCGACGACCGGCCTGCACCTGGCCGACGTGCATAACATGCTCGGCGTGCTCAACCGGCTCGTGGACAAGGGCCATACCGTGCTGATCATCGAGCACAACCTCGAAGTCATCAAGACGGCTGACTGGATCATCGACCTGGGGCCGGAGGGCGGCGAGGGGGGCGGGCAGGTCGTCGCCACGGGGCGCCCCGAAGAGATCGCCCAAGATGACCGCAGCTACACGGGCCGATTCCTCAAGACGCATCTCAAGTCGGCTGACACGCCGTCCAAGTAAGGCGCATCGGCCCGGTGCCGCAGTGCGCTGTTCGCGCAGGTCGCAGGAGGCAGCGGAACGCTTGCGCGAAGGGAGTGCACCTATCGGCTCATGACCATCCGTATGATGAGCACATGCGCATCCACGCCCTGTTGGGCGGCCACCGGGATGTTGCTGGCCATCGAGTAGACGGGCTGTCCGTCCTGAGCCATGAACCGTTTATCCAGCTTGGTATCTTGAAAGATGGGTCTCTCGACGGGAGTTCCGGCTTCACCGACGCGGGGAATCAGGCCGGAGACCTCGACCTGGCAGTTGCCGAAGGCCAATTCGGGAGCGTCGGTGCTCCAAAAACCTGAAAAGTTCAGAACGTAGCCCACATTGTGATACTGGATGTTGGGCATCCTCTCACCAGTCGGGTGCATGCTGTAACTTTGCACGAAGGGCACTCGACTGCTGCTGCGGAGCACGACGGCCTTTCCCGACGCGAATCGCTCATCTACCCGAAAGAGTGCTCGGGCAGTGCCCAAATCATCGAGTTTGGCGAGCAGTTCCGCCGGCGTGGTGACGTCGGCTGTCAGTTCGTCGAGATCCAGGTCGGCTAACCGATCCTGAGAGCAGATCAGCTCGAAGGCGTCGACCTGTATCCTGGCCAACTGATCCGACGTGACTTGAAGATCCTCGGGGGCGGGGCGTCCTCTCGGACGCGGCGGCTGTTGCCGTGACCTCTGCTGGCCGACGGCCACGCCGGCGATCGCTCCGACGAGGACGAACAGTAACACTGAGACGATGATTTTCCGATGCGGGTTCATGATATGTCTCCTTTAAGTGGACAATAGGCAGCTTGCGTGAACATTTCTGCAGATGCGGTCGGCGGAATCCGTGAAGCTCGACGAGAAAGCGACGGCTGACGGGCGTCTCGCCCGTTAGATGCATATGAGCACAGGCGGACAAGCCGCCGGTGGCACCCGCGCAGCATACACACCCAGTAAAAGCAGACCGCTCCCTCACGGTCGCGGCTCGGATAAGACGGCCGCTACATTGCCAAAGCCGTCCGCCAACTCCAGGGTGGTACGGGCGTCTCGCCCGTTGGATGCATATGAGCACTGGCGGACAAGCCGTCAGTGGCACCCGCGCGCCAGCATACACACCCAGCAAAGCAGACCGCTCCCTCACGGTCGCGGCTCGGATAAGACGGCCGCCACGGGGGGCGGCCGCTACATCGCTCCCATGAAGTAAGCCGTGTCAAGGTCGTAAATCATTGGGATCGTGGAGATTGACCAACCTCCCATTCGCGCTGACCCCGTGGGCCGCACACTAAGCTGGTCCTGTCAATCGCTGGAG
>PWPN01000305.1 GCA_003557125.1 Phycisphaerae bacterium
TGCTCGGTTCCGTTGAGGATGATGTCGTCCACTGCTTCCACCAGGGCGGTGGCGTTCCCTATGAGCGCTACGGTCGGTTCCACGAGATCATGGCCGAGGACAGTGGCCAGTCGGTCCTGCCGGCGCTGGAGGAGCATATCCTGCCCCTGATACCGGGACTGCGGGAACGCCTGGAACAGGGCGTCCAGGTGCTCGATGCCGGCTGCGGCCGCGGGCATGCGATCAATGTACTCGCGGCCCTGTTTCCGGCCAGCCATTTCACCGGCTATGACATTTCGCAGGAGGCCATCGATTACGCCAGGCGCGAAGCCGAACGGCTCGGCAACGCCAACGCTCACTTCGAGATTCGGGATCTCACCGAGTTCGACCGCACGGCGCAGCCGGCCCGTTTCGATTTCGTGACCACGTTCGACGCGGTCCACGACCAGGCCGACCCACTCGCCATGCTGCGCGGCATTCGCAAGGTGCTCGCCGACGGCGGGGTCTACCTCGCCCAGGACATCAAGGGCTCGAGCCATCACCACGGTGATCGCGACCACCCGATCGGACCCCTGCTCTATACGCTGTCCTGCATGCACTGCATGACCGTGTCACTGGCGCAGAACGGCGAAGGGCTCGGCGCCATGTGGGGCCGAGAGAAGGCGATCGAGTACTTCCGGGCGGCCGGGTTCAGCAAGGTCGAGGTGAACGAACTCGATCACGATTTCCAGAACTACTGGTACGTCTGCCGGCCCTGAGAAAAACGCAGCCGGCCCTGGCCGGATCGCCTCCGGCCAGGGCAGACATCATGCAACGCACCGAAAGGCCCCTCTCCGCGAGTTCTCTCTGGCGGCCGAGCGAGAGGAATTCATGCGGATCAATACTGACCCTGACAGCTCAGCCCTCCCGCGGTGATATTGCGTAGCGACGCAGTGAAGCTGATGTTCAGGAAAGCCGCGTTCTCCTCGGCACCCTCCTCATCGAGCTTGAAGTGCCACACGTCGCCCCGGATCGTGCCTTCAAGGAGCACAGGGAGGACGTGATTGGCGGACAGGCGCTCGCGCTGTGTGATCGAGAACTCCAATGGCGGGAAGTTGGGGCCCTGTCCTGTCCGAGTGTTCGTACTGAACGACTCGCCCCCGATAAAGGAAATGATGGAGGCTGTGCTCGTCCGCTCGATCGGGCCGGAACCCCCTGCCGGGATGGGCGGATCGATGCTGAAAAGCATGCTCGTCATGGTCTCGGCACTGCTCGTGTCGCCGAAGAACCAGATTCCATCGTAACCCTCGTCACCGTACTCGAGGAGGAATCCTTCGGTATTGCCCGCATGACCGTCATTGGCGCTCACACCGGAGCCCTGCATGCTGGCATCGAAGTAGCACGAACAGTCGCCCAGAACCACCGTTACGCTCTGCGACTCCTCATCGACAGTCGCAGTCACGGTTCCCGAACCGCTTCCAGAGGAAGCAGTGAACAGTCCATCCTGCGTGATCGAGCCCCCGTCGGCGCTCCATTCCGGCTCCAGGTCCTCGCCCGTGAAGAGATCGACGGCATTGTACTGCTGCGTCTCGCCCGCACCCACACACGCCCGCCGCGGAGTGATGAGCGGGATCTGCCGAGTACCCGTGATCAGCAGATCGGCGGTGCGCGGCGGGGGATCGTTGGCCGGTGCACGAATCCCGGCCTCGGAGATCGAAGTTGCAGTGACCGTAATGATACCTGCGCCGTCCGGCAGCCCATCCGGCGGCGGCACATATTCGAAGGTATAGACACCTTCACCGTCATAGTTCGTCTGCTCGATGGTGCCGAATTCGGCCTCGAGCTCCAGCGGGGTCTCGATCCAGGGTTCGATCGCGTTGTGAACGGTCAGGGTGACCGTAACCGGATCCTGGTCGTCGGGTTCCACACGGATAGTCGAGGGTTCGAACTCGAGATCGATGTAGTCCAGGTTGATCGGGCGCGTCTCGCCTGCCACCTGTGCCCGCAGTTCATCCGTATTGGTCTGGATCGTGAGTAGTGACTGGCGGTGATCGAACGCCTCGGGGACCAGTAGTTCGAATTCGTAGCGGTCCTGGGTTGTGCTCGCCTTGGCAATGATCGGTTCCCCGGCGTTGCCAAGCGTGGCTACCGAATCCTCGAGCCAGCGCTGGGGCTCGTTGCCCATCAAGTCGATATCCTTCCAGGTGAGCACGATCTCCGCGCCCTGCGGCAATTCCTCTTCGATGCGCTCGAACAACGGGTCAGTCGGATTTCCGATGATCTCGTCAACGGCCTTCTGTTCGAGCGTCACGAGGTTGGCCGAGTCGGTGAGGGCGTCAGTGGCCGCATTCACTGGCGCATCGACCTGTTCCCGGATCTTGCCGAGTGCCCGGTCGATCGCCTTGCGCGCAAGGTTGACACCGATGCTTTCGACCTGAGCAGACACCCCGGTCAGCTTGACCTGATTGGCCAGGGCATCCTCTTCGCTGATCCGTCCATCGGCAGGATCGAGGTCCACGTCCATATCAACGATGCAGCAGGGCAGAAACCATTGTGCGGCCGCCGAAACTCCTGCAATTCCGGCCGCCGTTCCGGTAAGAAAAGCCGCGACGCGGCGGGTTGCAGTCTGTCCGATCAGGCGCGTACCGACGACACTTGCCCCGCCCCCCGGAAGAGCGACAGCCAACACCTGAACACCGATCTCCGCGATATCGGTGGCGCGCTCGATATTCTGACCCAGGATCCGGGCGTTCGCATAAGCTTCCAGCAAGGCGGCCAGATCACTCGGTTCGTGGATGGGAAAGAACAACTGGCCATCGACCGGATGGCGCGGCAGATCCGCCGGTGCACCCGCACCGTGGGTTACCGGCGCCTGCGTTGTCGGCCGACTTGCAGTGAATGCATTCGTCAGCGCCTCGTCCGTCGAGGTCATGACCGGTGTGGTCGCGGCGGCCTCATCGAGGAGCGTATCGCCGCTTTCCAAGTCGCTCACGAGCCCTTCAATGATCTCGACCAGCAACCGATCATCGCGATTGCGATGCGCCAGAATCCGTTCCAGCAGCTCGCGCTCGTCTTCATCATATTCGCGGTTGATCAGCGCAACCGGATTGTCTTCATTGGCGATCTCGTGCCACGCGACCACCAGCGGCAGCAGGTGGTTGGGAAGCTGATGAAAGCTGTCGGCACGCCAGTTCTCCCATTCGGCCGGATACTCCTTGCCCAGCGCCTGGGTGCTGGCTTCCAGCATGTCCTCGAGGGCGTCGAGGAGTTCCACGATGGCACCTTCACGCCGGGGCGGCAGGGCCAGAATCTCGAGATGAAGTTCGCCACTGTGGCTGCCGCCAGAGCTGATCACCAGTTTCGTATCAATTGCTTCGGGATCCAGCAATGGCGCCACCAGGTAGATCGCGTCATCGTCGTCTCGGGCATCCTGGACCAGCGGAAGGATCAACGCCTCATCGGCCGCCCAGGGATCGTCCTCGAAATCCGCCGGCAAAAGGCGCACGTGGCCATCCGTTGTGTCAAAGCCTTCCGGCAGCCCGACCACTTCGACCCACTCCATCGGGCCCGCCACGGAGTTCGCCAGGGCAACCTCCGATACATCCGCACTGTCCGCATCGGTCAACGGCGCTCCGTCTGAGCCACCGTCCGTATCATTACCCCCGCCCCCACCACCGCTGCCGCCACCGCAGGCAGCAAGAAACAGGGCGAGCAGCGCGAACGACGGCAACAGCGTTTTTCGGGACCGAATCATGACACTTCTCCGGCATGCTCCCGCAGTCTTGGTGCTCGGGTTGCACGCCATGGGCAAAGTCATGCCGGCGCGGCGATTCAGGTCACCGCGCCGGCATCGCGTCAATCGACACTTCCCACAGACCCGTACTCAGTGATCGAGATACTCGATGCAGCCCCCGCCGAAGACGGTGCAGATTTCCTTTATGCGCACACGCTCGCCATTGTGCAGTCGGTGCAAACGCAGGCCGTCGAAGATCAGCAGCGCATTCCCGCCGTCGGCCGCAATCAGGTCGCCGGCCGTACCGATACCGGTCTGATCAGCCACCACCGTGCCGTCGGTAGTGCCATCGGTGCGCCATATCCGGGGAGAGACATCAGCGGCCGCGAAGTACACACGATCTCCAATCCGAAGAAAGTTGGACGGATTCGAGTGGGAGGAACCCGGGTTGATGTCCTTCAGGATCATGGAGCCTGACTCCGTGCCGTCACTGATCCAGGGTTCGTTGCCGAACGCGTCGTCCGCGTCGTTCGCGTCGCGCGCCCGGAAGAAGACCGAACCATTCAGATGCGCCATCGGCTGGACATCGTCACCGAACACCTGCGTGCCGTCGGCGAGTCCGAATGTCGTACCCTCCTGGGTCGTCTTGTAGATTCCGGTGCCAGTGCCCGGGTTGTGTTTGAACATCAGCGTGTCATCGACTGCAGTCATTGCCGATGCGCCAAAGGCACCGAAGGCGATGTCATTTGCACGCTCGGTTCCAGCCTCAGAGCCGTCGCTGCGCCACAGGCCAACTTCGTCGCCATTCGAGGCGTTGAAGTACAGATGATCACCGACCACCTCGAGTCTGCGAGCGAAAGTTGGGGAAAAGGCGTTGCCGCCGGGATTGATTTCCGCGACCCGAGAAGTGCCCGCCTCGCTACCATCGGACTTCCAAAGTTCTCTGCCATCACCATCGTCAGCAATGAAGTAGAGGGTGTCATTCATCACGGTCAGCAACGCGGTGCCGCCCACCGAGCCGGGGTTGATGTCCTTCACCAGTTCCACATCCGTACCGTCGGTGCGCCAGAGCGCCTCTGCCTTGCCA
>PWPN01000380.1 GCA_003557125.1 Phycisphaerae bacterium
ACCTGCCCGTCCGGCGTCTCTTCGCGTGCCAGGACGCTGTCTTCGAACATGCCGATCTCTTCGGCATAGAGCTCGAAAAGCGAGCGGGCGTCCTCCGCGCTGTCGGCGCGGAGAAGGTACAACTGGTAGCTCGTCCCGTCGTCCTCATAAGCGGCCGAGAACACGCGGTTCAGGAAATCGAAACCCAGCGCGCTGCGGGCCTGGTAGCGCTTCGAGCCCGGAACCTTGTCGTCCAGAGGCAGCAGGTCCTCGGCCCAGAAGGGCTCCCCGTCGTCGTCGATCGTGTCGGCCACGACCTCGGCGATGCGCCGGGCCGTCGCAGCCGATTCCGCGTCCCCTTCGGCCGGGCCGAGAATGTAGACGTAGTAAGGCCCCTTCCAGAAAAAGAGGCTCGCGCCTGAGAGGTACCCGCCCCGCCCGACGTCGACGAGCTCCACGTCGCCCGTGCGTTCGGTCTGGTAGATGCCGAGGGCGTTTTCGGGCTCAGCCATGTCGAACAGGAAGACCTCGTAGTTCTCGCGGCGGACCGTATGCACGTACATGCCGACGCGCAGGTCGATAAAGTCGTACGCGCGGAAGTGCGGCTCGCGCCCGTTGATTTTCGCGTAGACGTCCTCGGCATAGTGCTCGATGCGGGTCGGGGCCAGGATGTCCGGGTCGCCCAGGTCGGCGAAACGTGCGCCGCGCGCCGGTGCGGTTTCCGCGTCGAGGTCGCCCGGATCGCCGACGGTTCGGCGTGTGTCGACCCGCCAGCGTTCAGCCAGGGCGACCGCCGACATCCGGACAGTGGCGGGATCCGGCCCGGCTGTGACGAACAGGTGCGGGTCCTGAGGCCACGCCACGAATGCGCGTCCGTCCACCGCGCCGGCCACTGCCTGCGGCGAGAGCTCCTGGTCCATCGCCTCCCATGGGCCGGCTGCGACATCGTCCGACGAGGCGGCTCCATAGGCAGCGACCGCGTCACCGTAGCCGGCGGGCGCAGCCTCGACTCCGTAACCGGCCGGTGCTTCGGCCCCATAGCCCTCGGGCGCCGATGCATCGTCGCTCGCATAAAGCTCGCGCAACCGGTTCAGGGACGCATCCCGCGCGGGCCCATCGATCCGGCGAACGCCCAACGTCACGCCTTCCTCGGAGTCGGCCAGCCAGGCCTCGGCCAATGGTTCGAGGCCGAGCGGTGCGCCGCGCACGTACCGGAAGCTGTCGGGCCGAAGCGTGTTCAAAGCCAGCACGCGCTCCGACCAGAAAGGCCGACCGTAGTTGAGCCGCCCGGCAGCCAGTTCAACAGCCGTTTCGTTGAGTGAACCGATCGCTTCGTCGTCGAGCCCGCACAGTTCGAAGTAATAGGGCCCTGTCCAGAAGCCCGCACAGCCTGCGTGATCGTCCACCCAGCCGCCGGACCCCAGCCGTGCCGATCCGGCAGAGGCCGATCGCCGGACGCCGCTCAAGCCGAACGCATTGGCCGGCTCGCGCATGTCGACGACCCAGACGGACATGCCCCCGGAATCCTCCAGGTCGGTGTCGCGCGGCCCATCGGTTTCGTCTTCGTCGGGATCCTGCCGGATATAGCGGGCGTTGATGAGCACGTATGCGCCGTAGCCGCGCGCGTCCGCAGGCAGCGCGCTCCGCGCCGCATGGCTGTCGGGCGGGGCATCGAGAGCGACCGTTTCGAATTGTGCCCTTCGATAGTTACCGAGATTTTCCGGAAGCATCGACAACGCGAAATGGCGATCGAAGGGCGGCGCGGTTTCCTCGAGGTCCGCCGGATCGATGTGAAACAACGGTGCGTCGGACAGGCCGATGGCCCGTTGGAGGGTCTGCACGACGCCGCTCTGCTTGACTCCGCTGCCGAGCGCGCCCGTCGTCGCCAGAAAGGCTGCGACTGTCAGCGCGAGCATCCCGAGCAGGGCCGGTCCGATAACTCGTTCTACGGCTCCGGGTTCTTTCCGCATGTACCGCCGTCGCTGGAAAATGGGCATGGAGTTGCTCCGGGCTAGGACGTCACCGAAGACGCGTAGGAGCGCCGATGCAAGCGTGTGCTCAAGATAGCCGGAAAAGCATGGCCGAGTCAAAGCCCGGCTGCTATTCAGAGGCGTTTCCACATGGGGCGCCCAAAAAAAAGCAGCCCTCGACACCCCCGAAAGTATCCGTGAAGGCCTAAAGTGACACAAGGTTTTTTTCGGGCTATTATCCTGGAAGCCGGGGACTTAAATCTTTCCGTCGAAGAGGCTATGCTTTTATCGTCACACGCGCGGAAGGGGGGGGCGTTTGACATCGGTCGGCCGCAAAGATAGAGATATCCGGGCCGCTTGAAAGACCGCGCCTGACTCATTCAGGAACTGTCCACCCGCGCCGTCCATGGCAGGAGGTCGTAGTTCGTGCCGCAGGCGACACGCATTGAAAACCCCATCGTCGGGATAGGTCGAATCTCGATCCTGAAGCTCGAGGGGCTGGGTGATTTTTTTATCTTCCTGAGCCAGACACTCAGCCACAGCGTTCGCGGGCTGTTCCGATTGCGGGACTGGCGGCGGTTCCTTCCGCAATGTTACGCCATCGGAACATTGAGTGTGCCCGTTATTCTCGTGACCGGGGCGTTTGTGGGGATGGTGTTGGCGATCCAGACGATCGAACAGTTTACCGCGGCCGGCCTGGAAGACCGCATGGGCGTCATCGTGAGCCTGTCCGTCGTCCGTTCGCTCGGTCCGGTGCTTGCAGGCGTCATGATCGCCGGACGGGTGGGAGGGGCACTGACGGCCGAGCTCGGCACGATGCGCGTGACCGAGCAGATCGACGCCCTGCGATCCATGGGCACCGACCCGATCCGCGTCCTGGTCATGCCGCGTTTCCTGGCATGCATGCTGTTGACGCCCGTGCTGACGCTATACTGCGACATCATCGGCGTGCTCGGCGGATGGCTTATCAGCGTGCCCGTCTTCAATGTATCGAACTGGGCATACTGGCATCACACCCAGGCCGCAGTCGAGATGTGGGACATTGGAAGCGGCCTTTTCAAAAGCCTGTTCTTCGGTGCCAGTATCGGATTGATCGCCTGCTACAAGGGCTTTCATTGCGGACAGGGGGCCCAAGGCGTGGGGAAAGCCTGCACCGACGGTTTCGTGACAGGGTTCCTGGTCATCCTCACGCTCGAGTTCTTCCTGTCACTGCTCCTCAAAGGGATCTATGAAGCAATCTGGGGGTTCAAGGTCGTGCTGTGAACAACGCGACCGAATGCCTTAACGGTACCGTACCATGAATGCGAAAAATGGTCCCATCGTGGAATTGCGGCAGGTCAGCAAGCACTTCGGAAAGAGCGAGGTGCTGAAGGGCGTCGACCTGCAACTGCCACGAGGCCGGTCGACCGTCATCATCGGAGAGTCGGGAACGGGAAAGAGCGTCCTGCTCAAGCACATGGTCGGTCTGCTGCGGCCCGACGGCGGAGAAGTCTATTTCCAGGGGCAGCGCGTCGACCAGCTCCACGAGAAACAATGGCCGGAAATACGCCGCCATTTCGGCTTCCTTTTCCAGATGGGCGCGCTGTTCGATTCGATGACCGTTGGGGATAATGTGGCTTTTCCGATTCGCGAACACCTCAAGCTGTGCGAACGCGAAATCGAGCAGGTCGTTGCCGAGAAACTCAACCTTGTCGGGTTGGACGGCGTGCAGTCGAAATGGACGGCCGAGCTTTCCGGCGGACAACGCAAGCGGGTCGCGCTCGCGCGCGCGATCGTACTCGAACCGGACGTCGTGCTCTACGACGAGCCGACGACGGGGCTCGACCCGGTCCGTGCCGACACGATCAATGACCTCATCATCAAGCTCCAGAAAGAGCTGCACATGACAAGCGTGGTGGTCACGCACGACATGACCAGCGCCTTCAAGGTAGCCGATCACATCCATATGCTTCACGAAGGCAGGTTCATTGCCTCGGGCACAGCCGACGATTTCCGCCACGCGACGGACCCGCGCGTCCGGTCATTCGTCGCCGGAGACGCCAACAGCAACAATAATGCACGAAAGCTGGAGTCGGTCAGCCCGGACGGAGGATACGCACCATGACGGATCGCAAACGAAATTTGCTGGTCGGCTTGTTCGCTCTGGGCGGGCTGCTCTCTCTGGGGGGGCTTGTCGTCCTGTTCGGACAGGCACGTGGGCTCTTCCATGAGCGGTATGTCGTTAGTGCGCGATTCGACCACATCGCGGGTGTCCGGCAGGGTACGGAAGTGAGCCTGGCCGGCATCTGGGTCGGGGTCGTATCGCGGGTGGAGCTCGTGAACATTGCCCGGCCCGGCGAGGGAACCTTCGTTCACCTCGACATTGATCGGCGTTTCATCGTGCCGCGCGGATCGGTGGCCCAGATCATCACGCCGATCATGGGGCAGGTCCGCATCAACATCGTGCCGCCCGTCGTACCGACGGAACCCCTGCCTGATGACGGCACGGCCGAAATCGCCGGCGAGATCACGAGCCCGCTCGATTCGGTGATCGATCCGCGCATGATGGCTACGCTCGAAAAGTCAGCCGCCCAGATCGGCAACCTCGCCGAAGCCCTCACCCCGGCGGCCGCGGCCGTCGAGGATCTGCTCGTCAAACGGCCCGCCGATGAGGTCGACGCAGCCATCGGCACGCCGGACGAAATCATGGCCAACGTCTCGACCGTCGTCGAACGGCTCGACCGTGTCCTCAGGCACGCCGACAGCATGTTCGGCGACCCCGGTGTTCAGTCGGATCTCAGGCAGTTGATGACGAACTTGCGTGAGGCCAGCCACAACATTC
>PWPN01000015.1 GCA_003557125.1 Phycisphaerae bacterium
AACGCTCCATGCGGTTTTTTCGATAGGCAGACGTGGTTGGATTTTAGTAGCGGCGTCCACCTCGGCCACCACCGCCACCGCCGCCGTAGCCGCCCCGGCCACCGCCGCCGCCGCCACCGCGACTCTCGCGAGGCTTGGCTTCGTTGACCTTCAGCGCGCGGCCGTCGTTCTCCTGGCCGTCCAGCGCCGAGATAGCGGCCTGGGCTTCATCGTCCGAGCTCATCTCGACGAAGCCGAAACCTTTGCTTCGACCGGTCATCCGGTCTTCGATCACCTGAGCGCTTTCGACCGTTCCGTGCTGTGCGAACAGGCGCTCCAGATCCGAACTGCTCACGTTGTAGGATAGATTTCCTACGTAGAGCTTTTTACCCATCGTCGTTTCTCCTGAGTGATGGTGTATTACGCGATTCTTTTTGTTCCGTATCGCGTTTGGGAACCGGGCCCGACGTCGGGCCGACAAGGGAGGATGGGCGATCGAGATAAGTGATAGGAGGTGCTCACGGAGCGTCCTGAATCAGAACTCTTTCGTCTTATCCAACCAACCCTAGCATAGCCGGTATCCGACAATTCGTCCAGTCTCAAAAACCGGCATCTGGTCAAGAGCTGTCCCGGAAAGTCTGGCTGAAAGACGACGCCATCCGGGGGGTAGCTGCGAGGCATACCGGTCTCACTTTCCCCGGTCCTGGATCTGTGGTGGCTTCAGTTCACCGAAGGTGACGTCTTAGAGGGTGGCAGCCACACGCCGGAAGTGGTGGCCCATGATCGCCAAGGTTACCGCTTCGGGCAATGCATTCCGGTGGTGGATCAGGACCCGGGTCAGGAACCACCAGTAGGCCCGCCGTCCGCGTGTCTTGACGCCCATCGTCCAGAGGCTTTTGAGCAGTGCTTTAAAGTCATTGAAGCTGGTTTTGCCTTCCGGGCCGTGGGGGCGGTATTCGCGGAGAAAGGTCAAGACGCGTGCATAGTATTCCTTGGGCGTGTAGAGCTGCTTGACGAGGGAGCGGTACCCTTCGAGGAGCGTCGTCTGGTCGAGTTTGGGGACAAAGTTCAGCACGCCGTCGAGGTTGTTGCCTGTGGTATCGGAAAGGATGCGACCCTCCTCCTTGAGTCTCGAAAAGAGACGGGTTCCCGGCAGTGCGGTCAGCAGGCCGACCATGGCTGTGGCGATGCCCGATTCGCGGATGAATTTGTTCTGCTGCTCGAAGATTGTCGGTGTGTCGCTGTCGAAGCCGATGATGAAGCCGCCCATGACCTCCAGGCCGCTGTTGTGCAGGGAGCGTACGGCCGTCACCAGGTCGCGGCTGGTGTTCTGGGTTTTCGCGCATTCGAGGAGGCTGTCTTCCGCCGGCGTTTCGATTCCGACAAAGACTTTTTTGAAACCCGCCTGGACCATGAGGCCCACGAGTTCCGGATCGTCGACGAGGTTGAGGGATGCCTCGGTGGTCATCGTGAAGCGAAGCTTGCGTCGCTTTTGCCACGCGATGAGGTCGCGCAGGAAGGCTTTGACCTTCACCTTGTTGCCGATGAAGTTGTCGTCGACGATGAAGATGGGGCCGTCCCAGCCCGCTTCGATGAGCGATTCGAACTCGCGGATCATCTGGCTGGAGGTTTTCATGCGCGGCACTCGGCCGTTCATGATGATGATGTCGCAAAACTCGCAGTTGAACGGGCATCCCCGCGAGAACTGGAGCGGCATGCTGGCGTATTGTTTCAGCTGGATCAGGTCCCAGCGGGGGGGCGGCGTCCGGGTGACGTCGGGCCGTTTGTCGCTCTGGTAAAAATCGCGGACCGTGCCTTGCTCGATGTCGGCGATGAGCTGTTCGAGCAGGTCCTCCGCTTCGCCGAGCACGAAGTGCCGGATCTCGGGGAATCGCTCATGCCCGGTGGTGAACAGCGGGCCGCCGGCGATGACGGGCGTGGATTGCGCGTTGCAGCGCTCGGCCACCTCGCGTGCCGATTCCGCCTGGACGATCATGGCCGACAGGAAGACATAGTCGGCCCAGGCGATGTCGGCCTGGGTGAGTCGCGCGACGTTGAGATCCACCAGCTTGAGCTTCCAGTCCCGTGGAAGCTGGGCGGCGACGGTCATGAGCCCGAGCGGCGGAAATACCGCCTTTTTGGAGATCAGGCCCAGGATGTGCTTGAAACTCCAGAAGGTATCCGGGGTTGCGGCGGAGACGAGTAGGATATTCATTTTATTTAAGCTCTACATTCTAATAGGCGTGTTCGAGAAACTGTTTCCATGAGCGGTAGCGGTCCTTGGAAATCTGCACGTTGATCACCGGCGAGCGTCGCGGCTTGCTCGGTCGGGTGATCAGCTTCATATGGGCCTGTTCGGGTGTTCGGCCGCCTTTCCGGATATTGCATGCTACGCAACAGCAGACGAGATTCTCCCAGACCGTTTGGCCGTCCTGGCTTCGCGGGACCACGTGGTCCAAGCTTAACTCGCTGGTAGGAAACTTACGCCCGCAATACTGGCAACGGTTCAGATCGCGTGCGAAAATATTCCGTCGGCTGAGGCGAACCGTATTCTTGGGCAGCCGATCATAAAGCATCAGCCGGATGATCCGCGGGACCACGAGACTGAACCGAACGGTGCGCACCCAGTCGTGCTTTTCCGGCTCGAAATTTTCCTTCATCGCGCTGAGTTCGCGCCAATCGTCGAAATTATAGGACAGGTATTGGCCATCCTCCACATGCACGACCTCGGCCAGCTCGCAGTAAAGTAGTGCGAAAGCCCGGCGGGCCGACGTCACGCGGATGGGCATATAGTGCCTGTTCAGGGCCAGGACATGGCAATTCAAAGACGAACCGCCGCCGACCCCATCGGCCATGCTCGAAGCGCGACCTGTCCAGAATGAACCCGGGAAGACATCACCCTCCTGTGACGCAGGCCACGAAGGCTTCGCGCCGGTAAGGGACAAACCCCTGAGGTACGTATGTCGCGCCGCGGCCCGTCGCATGGTAGTCGATGGCATGAGCAGAAAGCGGGACACGCTTCCTGCGGGTGAGGCACGGGGCGGCGTTTTTAATCTGTCAGGCAGTCCTGGCTTGATGGCTGATCCGGGTACTCATCCTTTGCCAGCGAGGCCGACATCGTGACGAATGCTCCTCCCCCACTTGGCCACGATTATACCAACGGAGCCCGAGACGGCAAGAAGCCGGCAAACCCATGTGCCGTGCCCCTGGGATGTGGTCGATAATCCGGGATGGCAGAGGGTTGGGGAATGAAGGCTGCGGGGGGCAGACTGCTCAGACCTCCTCGACCTCCTTGGCCTTGGCGGTGACGATGCTGTCGATCTGCCCTTCGTACTTTTTGGTCAGCTCCTGGATGTTCTCCTTGGCCTTCTCGGCCTCATCCTCGGAGATGCTTTTTTCCTTGAGTTCGGACTCGACCTTGCGGTTGGCGTCCCGACGGACGTTGCGGACCGCGATCTTCTGGTTCTCGCCGAGCTTGCGCACCTGCTGGAGCAGTTTCTGGCGGCGCTCGCCGGACAGCGGCGGGACCGGCAGCCGGATCATCTTGCCGTCGCTCATCGGCGTGATGCCCAGCTCGCTGCTCTGGATGGCGCGCTCGATGTCCTTGATGACGCTCGGGTCGTATGGCTTGATGACCAGCAGGTTCGCCTCGGGCGCCGAAATCGAGGCGACCTCGCGCAGGTCCATCGTCGAGCCGTACGAGGCGACCTCGACGCGAAGCGAGTCGACGAGCCCGGGCGACGCGCGGCCTGTGCGGATCGTGCGGAATTCCTGCCGCAGAAACCCGACGGCTTTTTCCATGAGCTCTTCGCACTCGAACTCGATCTCTTCGGTCGGCATATGTTCGGCTCCCTGGACCTCGATGACCCTTACACGATGCCATTCTAGGGAAAAGCGCCACTTCAGGCAATACATTTGTTGCAGATATGTCGCAGATAGTGGGCCATGGACGTTCGGACAGCAGCCTGCCTTTACCCCCCGCGCGGCGTTGTTCCGGCAGGGCCGCTGCGGTATCGTGCCGTCCATGAACGATCCGAAACCATCCCACGGAAAGGTCGGCCCCGCACCGAGCGCAGCCGAACGGAACGCATTGAAACGCCGCGGACACGCCCTCAAGGCGCACCTGACGATGGGCCGGGCCGGGCTGTCGGACGCGTTCGTGCATGAAGTCGACGAGGCGTTACGGCTCCAGGGGCTCATCAAGGTGCGCATCGCCGCCGAGGACGCAGCCGCGACCCGACAGTATGCCGCCGAGCTGGCTGCCAAGGCGGAAGGGCACATGGTCCAGGTGGTGGGGCGGGTGGCCCTTCTCTACCGCCCCGGCTCGAAGAAGGACCGCAAGGGAGCGAAATCATGAGCGCCAAGGGGCGCATCTGGCCGGGCGAGGCGAGGGCTGGCCGGGACGAGCGGACGGGTGCGCCGATCTGGCAGATGACCGACCACCCCTCGATCAACCACAACCTCTATTTCCTGACGAGCAGCTTCCTGCCCGACGAGCGGTCGCTCGTGTTCGCGAGCTTCCGGAACGGCGCTGCCAATTTCTACCTGGCCGAGTTTCCTTCGGGCCGTATCGTGCAACTGACGGACTCGGAGGGGATCAACAGTTTCTCGGCGGTGCTGTCAGCCGACGGCAGCCGCATGTTTTTTACGCGCGGCCAATCGATCGTCGTCTGCCGGCTCGACACGCTGGCTGAGGAGATCGTCGCCGAGGTGCCCGGCGGCAAGCTCGGGGAGGTCGACCTGTCCTGCGACGAGCGGTGGGCGGTCTCGGCGGTCCG
>PWPN01000337.1 GCA_003557125.1 Phycisphaerae bacterium
AATCACGCCCGGGAGGACTCGAACCTCCGACCTACGGTTTAGGAAACCGTTGCTCTATCCTACTGAGCTACGGGCGCCTGCATTCGCTATCGGCATTCAAACCTGCGTGGCATTATACCCATCCGCCGTGCACTCTGCACGCACCGTCCGCAGGCACAACGCACCGTTCGCAGGCAGGCCTGACGCGTCGCCCGCTGATACGGCTTGGCTCACGCGGACGCACCGCTGTAGGACCGCAGGCCGAAATTCCAGAACGCTGACGCAAGTGCGAGCGCCCCCACCGCTGCCCCCAGGGACATGCCCACATTGCCCAGGTGGGCCTTGCCCACGAGCGTGGCGGCCGGGTAGGTCGTGATGAACGCCAGGGGGATCAGGTACGTCAGCCCCCGCCGGACGACGGGCCGATAGATGTCGACAGGGTATCGGCCTGCCTCGAAAATGTTCCAGAAGACCATCTCGATGTTGTTGATCCGCGTGAACCAGAACGCACACGTCGCCAGGATCAGCCAGAACGAATAGATGATGACGACACCCGCTGCCAGCATCCCCAGGAACAGCATGAGTTGGCCGACCGTGATCGACGCGGAGAGCTGCACGCAGGCGATCGTGATGAACACGCCGCCGAGGACGACATCGGCCAGGCGCCATGCGACGATCCGTCGGAAGCTCGTATAAAACTGGGTATTGATCGGCTTGATGATCGCGAAGTCCAGCGTGCCCTCGCGGACCTCTTCCATGATGAGCCGCATGCTCGGTGAGATGAACAGGCCGATGATGCCGCTCATCGCCCGGAACACGCCGAGCAGCGCGAGCACCTCCATCGCGTTCCAGCCGCCGAGCGAGCGCGTATTCGTAAAGATCGTCCACAGGCCGACGATCTCGGCCCCGAAGTGCCCGAGCGTGAGAAGCATGTTGGCCAGGAAATCGAGCCGGTAGGCAGCGTCGTTCTGAACGCTGATCCGAAAGAACAGCCAGAGCAGTTTCAGGTGGTGGAGCACGGTGCCTTCCTTTGTCACGCACCCACAGCCGAGTAGCGGCGCACGCTCCGCCGCCACATCACGACAAAGACGATCAGCGCCACGGCGATCCAGATGAGCTGGTTGACCATGCCGCTGTAGACGGCGGCGGGTGAGAGTCGGCCCGCGAGCGCCTCGGCCGGGAACCAGATGACCCACTTGAACGGCAGCGCCGAGGCGATCCGCTGGACCGGGTCGGGCATGATCGTCAGCGGCGCGAGGCGCCCGCCGAGGAAGAGAGTCGCCCCGAACCAGAAATGCCCGATCGCGTCCATCCGCGTGAACCAGAACGCCAGCAGCGCGAGGTTGTAGCCCCACAGGTAATTGAGCACCGCCGCCAGTAAGACGACCGGCACCGCCACGAGCAGCTCGAATCGGCCCGTCTGGAAGGTCGGCTCAGCCACCGCGATGACCAGCAGCCAGAGCGGGACGAGGATCGTCAACGTCAGAACCTTGTAGGCGAAGTTGTCGGCCAGGGAGTGCCAGATCGGAAGCAAAGGCCTCAGGAGTCGCGCCGACATCCGGCCCGATCGGATGAGCCAGCCCATCTCGTAGACGTCCCAGGCGGTGGTGGCATGCCCGACGACCATCGTCAACCAGAAATACGCGGCAAAATCGCTCGGCGTATAGCCCCCGATCGTTTCGCCGTCCGGCGAGCCGTGCACGGCCACGCCCCACATCGCCATCGCCACAGCCGGGTACACCACGCCCCAGACCGCCCAGAGGACCATCTCTCCGCGATACTGGAACATCTCAGCCAGCGACTGGCGGAACAGCGCGGGCATCGCTCTCAGGATCGCCTTCATGGCCCCGCCTCCACGCCGCGGGCGAAGAGCTGGCGGATCACGTCTTCGATGGGCGGATCCTCGATCGTCAGATCGGCCACCGGCAGATCGGACAGGAGTCGACTGGCTGTGACCGTCGCCTGGTCCTTGGGAACCTGCAGAATCAACTTGCGTTCGGTGTGGTCGATCACGTGGCCGAGCCGATTGAAGTCGTACCCGTCGATGTTGCGGTCGAGGTCGAGCCGGATGAGCTTGAACGGGGCGAGCCGTGCGCTGATCTGGGTGATCGGCCCGTCGAAAAGGATCCGCCCGTGGTCGATGACGATGATCCGCTCGCACAACGCGGTCACGTCAGCCATGTAGTGCGAGGTGAGGATGATCGTCGCCTCGTAACGGCGGTTGTAGTCGGCTATGAACGAGCGGATGCGCTCCTGCATCGTCAGGTCGACCCCGAGCGTCGGCTCGTCAAGGAACAGCACAGCCGGGTGATGCAGCAGCGACGCGCAGATCTCGCATTTCATCCGCTCGCCGAGCGACAGCGTGCGGACCTGCTTTCGAAGCACGTGGCCGATGTCGAGCATCTCGACGAGCTCGTCGAGCGTCTGTCGGCCGCGGGCGCGATCGACCTGGTAGACCGCCAACTGCACGAGGAACGAGTCCATGGCCGGCAGATCCCAGTTGAGCTGGCTGCGCTGGCCCATGACCATGCTGATCCGCCGCAGATAGGCTGACTCGCGTCGCCAGGGCGTGTGCCCGAGCACGCTGGCCCGCCCGGACGTGGGGTACAGCAGGCCTGAAAGCATCTTGAGCGTGGTGGTTTTGCCCGCACCGTTGGGGCCGAGGAAGCCGACGATCTCGCCCCCCTCGATCGAGAAGCTGACCTCCTCGACCGCACGGATGTGACGGTAGTGCCTGCGGAGGACGCTGCGCAACGCTGCCAACGCCCCGCCCTCGCGTTCGGAGACTTTGTACGTCTTCGACAGTCGATCGACTTCAATCTGTGCCATGGCCAACTCATTGTAACTGAAACCGAACGGTTTGTAGCGGGCACTGCGTTGCATCCGCACACTAGCGAACAAGCCGCCAGTGGCACCCAGGTGTCCGTATGCGTTCGAGCTTGGGTGGTACGGGCGTGTACGAGCAAGGGTGGTACGGGCGTCTCGCCCGTCGGTTTGGTACGACCGCACTGGCGGACAAGCCGCCAGTGGCACCCAATAATGACACCCCGGCGTGGTGCCACACGGTGATGTGCTGCAACTCAAAGCCCCCATCAGGCCTGCCGAGGGCTTTATGAAAACGCTACCGCATCAAGTGCCACTCTTCTGTTTTGTTCAATGCTCGATTTGCTCAGGGCTCATTTCACCAGCGAGTTTGTCCGCGTCACTGGCAGGTTGACCGCGCTTGTCGGGCGGAAGAAGGACGAAACCGAAATCCTTCGCTTGCCCCTCTCCCATTAGGCATTCCACCATTCCCCCGTCGTCGGTCAGGTTTTCGCCAACGCTGTAGATGACCACGTGCTCGTCGGTCACCTTGTACCGTAAAGGCTGTCCGTCGAACGGGTCGTGCGGCAGTTCTTCCAGATAGTCCGGCACGAGTCGGTCCAACGTTTCGGGGAAATCGCCCGTCGCCCGCCGATACCGCTCCGCCGCCAGGGCCACCCGTGCGCAGGTTACCTCCGCCTGTGACCTCGTGGTGGTATCCAATGCGCGCGACAGGGAAGCAAGCAGGACATTCGAGAGATGGTAGGACGAGTCCCGCGGTTCGAGTTCACGTCGCAACTCCGTGTAGAAGCGATGCGGATTGTTCGGATCGGCCTCGACGGCCAAGGCCCTCGTCAATGCATTTAGCGTCTGTGCATGGTTCCGGCGATGCCATCCGACGAGGCCGGGAACCCAGGTCGGCGTGTGCGAGTGCGAACAGCCATCCCCCGTACACGCGGTATGTACGATTCGCAGGTCCGAAGGAATCAGCCGGGTAAATGGTTGCGCAGCACCGATCGTATAAGCGCGCTCACCGACCAGCGATGCTTGAAACGAACCGAGCAGGTCGATCTCCGAAAGCAGGTGATCCAGTGCGATGAGCTGGTCATCCGAGGGATGTGCAAGGGCACAGGCGGTCTCGATCGTGCTGACAGCAAGGTTATTTATTGCGGTTTCTACAAGCGATCCCAGCAAAGCGGGCGGTTGAGAGGCGAAGCGGGCGAGACGGAACATGACACCCATATCCCGTACAAGCCCATCGGTATTGCCTCGATTGGCCTCTGCTTCAATCTGAAACGCCTTCAGTCGGGCCGCGTTCCGTAACTGACGATAGGGATCTGAGCCAATCGAATCGAACGGATGAGGCATAAGATCGGATCCGATCCAGCCACGTTCGTAGTTCAGCACCTGGTCGAGTCGTGCGATATCGACAGCCCATCCGGCTACCTCAGCAAAGGCCTGTTCCTGTGCCTCTTCGGGCAATTGGGTGCCCAGCGACAAGCGTGGCGAGAAACCGGGCAGGTCCAATTCCCAGGCATGGCTATTGATTTCATCCAGACGTTCGGCCATGTCGAGGACGAGCTTCGCGCCGTTCTGATCCTCCGGCCATTGTTTCATCACGTTTTCGATGTCGGCGAACGAGACGGGCAGGCCTTGCGCCTGGGCTTCCAGGACCGAATCGTCCAGGCGGGTACGGCCCACATAGTCGTAAATCCACGCGCCGAGGAGCAGGAGCACCAGCACAGCCAGAATGATGAGGAGTACCTGCCTCGTTCGATGCGGCCGAGGTTGTCGTGCCTGCGGTTGCGGCGGGTAAGCTTGCTCGGACATCGGTGTTTTCCTTAATGGGTAAACATGCATCCTGAAGGAGCGGCCGCCCCTGTGTGCAGGAAGCTTGGGCAACTCCTGTAGCGGCCGCCCCCCGTGTGCAGGACGCTTCGGCGGCGACTCCTGTAGC
>PWPN01000346.1 GCA_003557125.1 Phycisphaerae bacterium
TACTTGTCAGGGGCGTCAGCACCGGCCGATCGGAAATGCTCGGACACCATCCGGGACGGCACCTGCCGGAGTCGATCCTTTCCATAGACGCCGCGGCGTGCGGTCTCGAGCACCCGGCGGGACAAGTCGGTCGCCAAGACCTTCGCGTCCCATCCGCCGAGGCTGCCCAGCGTCTCACGCAGAACAATGGCGATCGAGTAGGGCTCCTCGCCGCTCGAGCATCCGGCGCTCCAGATTCGAATGCGGCGATCCTGTGTGCGCGTTCGCAGGATTTCAGGGAGAACTTTTCCTCGCAACAGGTCGAAGTGTGCACTTTCGCGGAAAAATGACGTCAGATTCGTCGAAAGCGCGTCCAGCATCGACAGCAGTTCCGGCTGCCCTTGATCCGTCGCGATGAAATCGACGTACTGGGCATAATTGCTCATTTGCAATTCGCGGAGGCGCTTCGTCAGGCGTGCCTTGACCAGTTCGCGCTTTCCATCGTGAAGATTGATGCCGCACAGATCCTTGACCAGGCCGCTGATGGTCTGGAACTGCTTTTCGGAAAGCTCAGCCGGTTCGAGGGTAATCGTTGTCATAGCACCGTGCTTCCATGGAGGACGAAAAAATCAGGCCGCCGACTGTGTGGCTGTTTCGCACGTCATGTCCACGAGGCTCGACGCATCCAGGATGAGCCCGACTCGGCCGTCACCGAGGATCGCCCCGCCTGCCACGCCCGGCGTATCGGCAAACATGCGGCCGAGCGTCTTGATGACCACCTGCTGCTGATCGAGCAATTCATCCACCATCAGGGCGCATCGATTCACGTGGCCTTCGAGCACGATAAGCAGGCCCTGCGTCGGCTCCGTAATCGCATCCGGAACATGGAACAGGCGATGGAGTCGCAGCACGGGCAGCAGTTGCCCACGGAGTTGGACCATTTCACCGAGTCCACCTTTGACCGTCATAACACTGCCGGGCTCGGGGCGGAAGCTGTGCTCGATCGAGATGGTCGGAAGCAGGTAGCGCTCCCGGCCGACACGAACCAGCATGGCGTCCGTGATGGCCATCGTCAGGGGAAGCCGCAGCGTGATCGTCGTCCCTTCGCCCGGTCGCGATGCGACGTCGATCTGACCGCGAAGCGCATCGATCCCCTTGCGTACCACGTCCATCCCCACGCCTCGGCCGGAAATGTCGGTGATCTTGTCTGCCGTCGAAAACCCCGCACGAAAGATGAGCGCGAAGATTTCATTTTCGGGAATCTCGCGACCCGCCGGTACGATGCCCTTTTCGATCGCCTTGGCGAGGATCTTATCTCTATTCAGGCCTCGACCGTCGTCCCGAAGCTCGATGACCACTTTGCCGGCCGCATGGTACGCGCGAAGCGTGACTGTCCCCCTCGCGTTTTTGCCGGCCTTCACGCGATCCTCGGCCGATTCGATGCCGTGATCCACGCAGTTGCGGATCATGTGGACAAGCGGGTCGCCCAGCGATTCGACCATCGATCGGTCGATCTCGGTGCCTTCGCCCTCGCAGATGAACTGGACGCTTTTGCCGCTCTTGCGACCCAGGTCGCGTACGAGGCGCGCCATCTTCTGGAACGTGCCACGCAAAGGCACCATCCGAAGCGACATCGCAAGATCCTGAAGTTCGCGGACGATCTTGTTGGCGTGCGCCACTTTGCGGGTCAACTGGGTCGTTTCACTTACGGTGCGGTCCTGGGCGACCATCGACTGAGCGATCACCAGTTCGCCCACCATGTCGATCAGGCTGTCCAGGCGGGTTGTGCCCACGCGAATGGTCGCGTCGAGATCCACACCGCTGGACTTTTTCTGTGTTCGAAGAGCGGAAGCGACGTCCTCGGCCCGGACTGAACCCGCTTCCATTAACACTTGGCCGATCTTTTGACCCGGCGATGCATCGGCGGCAGCGCGTTCCACGGATTCGCGATCCGTCGCGCCGCGCCCGACTAGAATGTCGCCGACTCGAAGCGATTCCGATTCGACTTCGTCGGATACGCCGTGGGCATCGGGATTTGACAGGCACGTCAGCAATTCCTGCAAGCCGGCGGGAACCGGAAGCTCCTGGCCGGCATCGGCTGACCGCAACTCCTCGATCATGACTCGAAGTAGGTCGCAGGATTTCAGGGCGAGGTCTGCGTAACCGCCGCGGATCTGAATCTGCCCGTCCCGGCCGCGGTTAAGGAGGTTCTCGGCAAGATGGGACAGTTCCTGGATGCGGTCGAGGCCGAGAAAGCCGCTCGTGCCCTTGATCGTATGAAATGCCCGGAAGATCGTATTGATGAGCTCCGTATCGTCAGGGCGCGCTTCGAGGTCGAGCAGCGACGCCTCCGCAGCCGTAACATGATCGAGGCACTCGACGATGAATTCCCTGAGCAGGTCCGTGTCCGTATCGGTCGGCAAAACATAGGGGGCCGCGCCGTCCGAGGCAGGTTCAGGTGCGTCCGGTGTGACCGCGAGGGCTTCGCACGCAGGTGAAGACGATATCGCATCGCTCTGCTCGGAAACGTTAATCGTTTCGGGTGAAGGTGAAGATACTTGTTCTGATGACTCCGCAGCCCCCGACGCAGCCCCCGACATGACAGCATGAAGACCCTGCAAGGCCTCGGTCGGCGAAACAGTCGGTTCACGCTCGGGAGGATCCGACAGGTGCTCACGCACGGACGTGACCGCCATGGCAATGTGATCGAGCACCTTGGCGGGAAGCGTTTGCTCGGCCAATCCCTGGATCGCACTGAGCGACGCCTCCAGCAATTCTTTCGATTCGTCACTCACCGCATAGTCGTCCAGCACCTTCCTCAGCGCAATCGCGATCTGGACGATCTCGTCCAGGTCACCGGCGTCGGCAGCCTGCACTTGAGCGCTGAGATTTTCCAGGAACTCAGCTGTGGCATGTATGTCTGGCATCGTATCTCCCGCGGGAATCCTGTTGCTGACGATTCCGGATCGTTCTGCCGCGTCTTTTCCTCGCCTGATTCGGAGGCCCGTTATGCGAACGGCTCCGCGTTTCTGTAAGGCCTACCCTGCGTCAAATGATGGCTTCCTGCCATCGATTGTTTCGACTTCGTAAGGCCGATACTTAAGATCCACCCGGCGCGTATACCCTTATATCCATTGGTTTTGTTGCTGTTCAGGGTGCCGGCCTTTAATGGTACCGGGTTTGATATTCACAGATTCGATAATGTGAATAGCGCAGAACTCATAAAGATTATCAGGATGCGAATGACTTTAGTTCCAGAAGCGAATAACTGTATTATTTAATTGTCTGCCAGCTTGGGCGAGGTAGCCTGAAAAGCCTCTCGAAGCATATTCGCAGAAACCGAAAATATAAACATGAACTGATGGCGCCGCCGCATCCAGATGAATCGTTTGTGCGGACATAACACAGGCCCAGCGACCGCCCCGCCATCGCCACGTCTTCACGTAGGCAAGATGGGGGCACGGCCGCTGGGCCATGGTATAACGTGTAAATTTACTGCTTAAAACTTGGCCAGTTCCTGATCCGAATCCATCGGGATCACATCTTCGGGATTGGCGTTCCCAGTCGCTCGAAGACGGGCCGGGCTCGCGACGCCACCCGGCATCCGCTGGTCGGGCGTCGGCTTGCGGGATGCCGGCATTCTGGCGGGTGTTGGAACAGCGCCCGAAGCATGCCTGCTCGCTGCTGTGTTGCGGCTTCTTGCTGGATACGCCCCACCGGACGCAGCCGCTCCGGATCCCGCGCCTCCAACCAATGCCATCAGTTCGCTGACGATGTTATTGAGCTCCTCAGCCTGTGCGGACAGCTCTTCGCTCGCGCTGGCCGACTCTTCAGCGTTGGCGGCATTGGTCTGCGTCACCTGGTCCATCTGGCCCACAGCCGTGTTGATCTGGTCGATGCCCTGGGCCTGCTCCTGGCTGGCTGCAGCGATTTCGCTGATCAGCTGCGAGACCTTCTGTGAACTTTCGACCGTCTGTTTCAATGCCTCGGTCACGCGCTCGGTGACCTGGACGCCGTTGTCGGCATTCTTCACCGACCCCTCGATCATGGCAGCCGTATCCCGAGCAGCCTCAGCCGAGCGTTGCGCGAGGTTGCGCACTTCCTCAGCCACGACCGCGAACCCCTTGCCCGCTTCGCCGGCACGGGCAGCCTCGACCGCGGCGTTCAGCGCAAGCAGGTTCGTCTGGAAGGCGATCTCGTCGATCGTCTTGATGATCTTGGCGGTCTTGTCCGAAGACTCTTTGATTTCGGTAATCGCCTGAGACATTTCATCCGTCGCGCGGGCCATGCCGCCGACGACCTCCTTGGCATCATTCATGAGTTTTGACGCCTGGTTGGCGCTGTCGGCGTTCTGCCTGGCCATCGAAGCCATCTCTTCGACGCTCGATGTCGTCTCCTCGATGGCCGACGCCTGTTCGCTGGCGCCCTGAGCGAGCGACTGACTGGCCGAGGAGACCTGGTTCGCAGCACTGGCTGTCTGCTCGGCGCCGCCGCTCAGATTGTCGGCGATCTGCCGAAGCGATTTATTGATCCCACGGCTGATGAGAATGCCCAAGGCAATCGCTGCGGACACGCCGACAATCACTGCAATAATGCTCAGCCCTTTCAAGAAGCCGGCTTGCGCGACTGCCGCTTGGCTTGTCTGTGCAGAGTATGTTGTATAGATGTCGACAACCTGATTGAGAAGCGCATTCGCTTCCTGGTATGCATTTGCGACCGGGCCGAGAATCTGCTGCTCTGCTTGGCTAA
>PWPN01000205.1 GCA_003557125.1 Phycisphaerae bacterium
AAGTACCTCGTCCGCGAGGATCAGTGCCAACGCAAGGATGACGGGACGGGTGACTTCATCGCCAACCAAAGCGTCGATGATGACGTAGTAGCCGAGGAAGGCCCCCGGTTCTTTGCACGCTCAAACCAACGACCCGCGTAGGAATACCGTCGGCGTGGGCGAGATCAGATCGGATCGTTAGCCCACTTCCTGAAAGGGACATTCGAGCCCCGAATCATGCCAGGCGCAGCATTGGCAACAATGCATGTCGCATCACTTTCACGAAACGCGCACCGAGCGCCTTTCCCTAGCGAAAAGGCGCGCGGTGCTGCGGGAGGACGGAAGTAGTCAGATGGATCGGGTCACGCCACCATCGACGCGGATGTTCTGGCCGGTAATGTAGCCCGCACCTTTCGACAGGAGAAACGCCACCGTGTCAGAAACCTCCTCCACGGACCCATAGCGACCCATCGGCACACCGTCGCGCCGCTCATCAGACTCGGGAAGACTGTCGATCCAGCCAGGCAGTACGTTGTTCATGCGGACATTCTTCGCCGCATAGGCATCTGCGAAGAGCTTGGTGAAGCTCGCAAGGCCCGCCCGGAATACCACCGAGGTCGGGAACACGTCGGACGGTTCGAAGGCCCAAGTGGTCGAAATGTTGACGATGGCGCCGCCGCCCTGCGCCTCCATGATCGGCGCGACCAGCCTCGTCGGTCGCACGGCGCTCAGAAAATAGACCTCCATGCCTTGGTGCCATTCCTCGTCGGGGATATCTAGGATCGGCGCACGCGGGCCATGGCCGGCCGAATTGACCAACGCGTCGATGCGACCCCACGTCTCCATCGTCAGATCCACGCTTTGCTGTACGGCTTCAAGTGACTGGTTCGAACCGGTGACACCGACACCTCCCAGTTCCTTGGCAAGCGCCTCGCCCTTGCCCGACGAGGAGAGGATGGCGATGCGATAGCCTTCCTGAGCCAATTTGCGTGCGGCGGCGGCCCCCATTCCGGATCCGCCGGCCATGATGAGTGCGACTTTTTCTTCAGGCATGATAGCCTCCGTGGGTCAGATTCCGGAGGCATTGTGCCTAGTGATGGCCAGGGTTTCGCGCGATGAATTTACGCGCGAGACTGTAGAAAAACTATAGGCAGATGCCATGCCACCATCCCGCCGCAAGTTGCCCCCTCTCAACGCACTTCGCGCCTTCGAGGTCTCGGGCCGCCGACTGAATTTCCGGGCCGCCGCCGAGGAGTTGGGCGTCACCCAGGGAGCTGTCGCGCAGCAGGTGCGCGCGCTGGAAGAACATCTGGGCCTGGCTCTGTTCCAGCGCCTACCGCGCGGCCTTGCCTTAACAACACAGGGCGCGGCCTACTTCATGGACGTGACCCGCGCCTTCGATACGCTCGCGGACGCCACCGGACGCCTCCATGATCGGGCGGACACTGTCACGATCAGTGTCACTCCGACTTTCGCTTCGAAGCTGTTGATGCCTCGCCTCGGCGATCTGAACGCCGCCCTTCCGGGTGTAGAGTTGCGAACGGTCGCGACTGAGGCGGTCTCCGACTTTGACCGCGACCAGGTGGACATCGCGGTGCGGATGGCTCGTCCCCCGTTCCCATCAGGGGTGGAGGCCAGACTGCTGTTCCACCAGGAGTTGGTCGTGGTCGCTAGCCCCCATCTGGTCAAGGGCTTGGCGCTTCCCCTTTCTGCCGAGCGTCTTAGAGAACTTCCGCTGTTACACGACGCGCACGGTCATTGGCCGATGTTTCTGGGAACACGCGGCAAACTGCCCGGCGCGGTATTCAACCAGACAGCACTGGCTCTGGATGCAGCTTTGGCCGGCCAGGGCGTCGCCCTGGCGTGCCGGGCATTTGTGGCGACGGATCTTGATGCTGGGCGTCTCCTGCAGGTCACGGAGGCGGCAATGACCATCGAGCCCAGCTACTTCTTGGTCCGCAAGCATTCACCGTTGGCGCTCGACTCGAGAG
This sequence comes from Phycisphaerae bacterium, assembly GCA_003557125.1. Lineage (GTDB taxonomy): Bacteria > Planctomycetota > Phycisphaerae > UBA1845 > PWPN01 > PWPN01. The sequence continues at coordinate 1,971 of PWPN01000205.1, forward strand.
ATGCGGTATGGAATTGGTGCGTGGATCAGCTCTCGTTCAATGCCACTTAACGGTTGCGTCCCAGGGTTCGGGGCCGCGTTTCTGGTTGTCAGTCTGGTTCCAGACGAGATTGCTTTCCCACTGACAAGGAACCAACCAGCGAGTCTGTTGTGACGTTTACCGGTTACCTCGCACTCCAGTTTCCTAGCAGTCAGCTAATCGGAATATGGCAAGGATCATCGGTCACTGATGTGATTCGCCATTGTTGAGTGATCCTCGCGTTCGGCCAGCATATGGGGATCTGCGCGCGTCGCGGCTGTCGGTGCCATCGCGACGCCAATGTTGCAGGTCGGCGTACGCCTCAGCAATGCCCCCGCAAGGGGGACGGTCATCAATTAATGTCCTCTTCCCTCACCGAGGCGCCTCTGCGCAGCATTTCGATTGCGTGCCGATGCATGTCCCTCACCGTTGCCTGCGACAGGCCCATCTGCACCCCAACCTGCTTGAACGTGTGGGGGTCTGCGCTCCGCCCGCCGAGTCCGTAATGGCGGACGAGCACTTCGCGGTAGTCGGCCGGTAGCTGCCGAAGCTTGGCGGTAACCGCGCGTTGATCCCAACTGACCTCACACGCGGTCGCGGGGCATTCGCTGGTGGTCAGGGTGTCCGCAGGCATGCCTGCGTGCTCTTCGATCGATGCTGCACGCTGGTGGACCGTGAATGCCTCACGTACATGATCGAGCTTGTGTCCAGTGCGTGCAGCGAGTTCGGTCTCGGTCGGCTGGCGCCCCTGCTCGCGCTCGAGCGCCGCGGCCGTGTCGGTGATTCTCGCTGCGCGCTGGTAGAGATTCGGACTGCGTTTGACGGTATCGCGATGCTTGTGCCGGGCGCGATTCATCGCATTGCGGATCCACCACACCGCACTGGTGCTGAAACGCGTGCATCGATCCACGTCGTAGCGCTCGGCTGCCCGCACAAGACCCATCACGCCTTCAGCGAACATATCCTCCATGCCGATCTCCTGTATCGCCGTCGATGTGGCGTAGCGGGCGACGAGTCGGAGATTGGGCGTGACCAGTTCATTGATGGCTGCACGCCAGTTCGACCAGGCGGTCTCGAGTTTGGGGTCAGCCACACCGCCCGCGTCCGCCAGGGCGTCACGCATTCGGTGCACGCAGTTGGCATTGACGCGGCAGCCCGACAGGAGCCGGCCCAGCGTCTCGACATCCGGCTCGAGTCCATCAGGTTCATTGAACAGCCAGACGATGCCGACGGCGTGCGCGCGCGCCTGCGGGTTTCTGGGATTGTTGAGCAGGTTCTTCAAACGCTGCTCTTCATGGCCCGACGTGCAGATGGCCCGCAGAACAGCGATCGCTTGCGGGTAGTGGAGTATTGTCGCAACCAGCGTGGCCTGGGCCTGTTCCACGGCCCGGCCGAGCGCCCTCTCCTGGTCAGCATCCAGGAGCGGCCGTGCCCCCTGCTCGCGGAGCACGCGGATTCGCTCAACGCCAGCCGATTCATTCTCCGGCTCGCGCAATTGTGCAGTTGCCATGATGGACTCTCCCATGGGGAGCGGATGATTCCCGAACGAGTTATCCACAGATTTTGTGGATAGCTGCGGGGGTCAAAGTCGTATGTCTCTGACCCCCGAAGGTATTGGCCGATGGGCAGGAAATGACCAGCTCGCGCCCAATCTGATTAGTGGACGACAGCCACGGTGCACGATGCCTTGCCGTCATCGGCGCGAGCGCTATCGGCCTGCTCGGCCGCCCTCCCCTCTTCGCCACGCTCGGCCAACGCGCCACTGGTTTCACAAGCCGTTTCGCTGGTCTCGGGCAAAGCGAGCACACGGATCCGGTGGTCGATCGCATCAGCCTCATCGGGGTGCTCGGCGATCCAGCGGGCCGCCTGTTCCCAGCCCTGGCCAATGCGGATATCGCCATAGGCGTACCAGGACCCGGACTTGCGGATGACTTCGTACCGGGTGGCCTGCTCGAGCAACTCGACGGGTCGACTGAAGCCGGTGCTGTAGAACAGCTTCGTCTCCGCCTGGCGGAACGGGGCGGCCACCTTGTTCTTGACGAATTTCACCCGGGTCTCGTTGCCGATGATGTCGTCGTGACGCTTTACCGAGCCGATGCGGCGCACATCGATGCGCATGGAGGCGTAGAACTTGAGCGCGTTGCCACCGGACGTCGTCTCCGGGGAGCCGAACGCCACGCCGATCTTCATGCGAATCTGGTTGATGAAGATGACGACGGTGCCGGTCTGCTTGATGTTGTGCGTGAGCTTGCGCAGACCCTGTGACATGAGACGAGCCTGCAGGCCGACATGGGAGTCGCCCATGTCGCCCTCGAGCTCCGCCTTGGGTGTGAGCGCGGAGACGGAGTCAACCACGATGAGATCCACACCGCCTGAGCGCACCAGCTGGTCGGTGATCTCGAGGGCCTGATCTCCGGTATCGGGTTGGCTGAGGTAGAGGTCGTCGACATCAACGCCGATCGTGGCTGCCCACTTTGGGTCCAGCGCGTGTTCGGCGTCGATGAAGGCGACCGTCCCACCCGCGGCCTGCGCGGAGGCCGCGGCGGTCAGGGCGAGCGTCGTCTTGCCGGACGACTCCGGGCCGTAGATTTCGGTAACCCGACCACGCGGCAGGCCGCCGATGCCCGAAGCGATGTCGATCGCCAACGATCCGGTCGATACCGTGCCGACGTTCACCGCGGGTCGGTCCTGGCCCATGCGGATGATGGAGCCCGCCCCATATTGCTTGTGAATCT
>PWPN01000043.1 GCA_003557125.1 Phycisphaerae bacterium
ACGGGGCATGAACATTTCGAAACCGAGATCGTGGAGCGCGAGCCGGGCAAGGTCTTCGAGGTCACCGTGACGCCCCGTCAACCGATTCCGACCGGAGCGACGGCTGTGCCGCTCCGGTTCGACCCGGGCGTGGAGGGGATGACGCACCTGGTGATCCCTTGCCGGGTCTTTCTGCCGCCGCCGGTCGAAGTGAATCCGCAGGTGATTTTTCTGGCCGAACCGCCGCTGGCCGATATGTCGCGTCCGATCGATGTGATTTTCAACGAGGAAGGCGAGTTCGAAGTCACCTCGGTCACCTCGTCGGATGAGCGCGTCGAAGTAAAGGCCGAGGAGATCGTAGCGGGCAAGCGCGTTCGGGTCATGTGTGCGATCCCGGCCGGCTTCGATCTTCCTCCCCAGCGGTTCGTGGAAATCACGATCACCACGAACTTTCCCGCACAATCCGAGATCAAGGTCCCGATTCGGATGCGACCTCAGCCGCGGGCTCCTCACCAGCCTGCCCAGCCGTCTGTTTCCCGAAGGCTGCTCGGACGACACGCACCGCAGGCCACTTTGAGAACCGTGGATGATCAGCGCGCGATGCTTCGCGGTGACTCCACCGAGGTCACTGCCCTGATGTTCTGGTCGGTGCGGTGCCCCCATTCGGAAGACCATCTGCCGATGGTTGCCAGGTTGGCCGAGACGTACGCTCCGCGAGGTGTGGCGTTCCGATACATCAGCATCGATGAGCAGACACCGCCCGATGAGATCGCCGTCCAGGTCGACGCATTGGGAATCCAGCAGGCGGTTCTTCTCGATGAGGACGCGCGCGTTCACCAGGCGTTCCATCAGCCTCCCGTGCCGTCGCTGATACTTGTCGGCAAGAGCGGTTTCGTGGAAGCGCTTCATGTCGGTGCCGGGGGCGACGAGGACGCGATGGGCCGACTCGAGTCACGGATCTCGGCCGAACTCGATCTTCTCCTGGAAGGGAAAGGGCGAGAGGAGTTCCCATCCACGGATGGGTCGGATGACGAGTCCGCGTTGACGATCGTTCAACCGCGCATCGAAACCGGCCAGCACAAACCGGGCGAACGCGTTCAGACGGTGGTTTCGTATCGCAATACCTCGCGGCAGCCGCTGCGCGTCGCCTATGTATCCGGCACGAGGGGCATCACCGTCCTCGACGGATTCACTGAAGAACTGGCCCCCGGACGAGCCGGGACGGCGCGGGTCGAGTTCCAGGTGCCCGATGTCCCCGGACGATTTGCGATGCATGCGCTGCTGGCGACGGACGATGGTTCGCATGCGAGCCGCGTTGCGACGGTGACGGGCACGGTTCGTCCCTACATCGAGTTCACTCCGGCTGCCGGCATTGATTTCACGCGAAACCCGCGTGTGCACCGCACACCTCGTATCGCGATGCTCATCGCCCACAGTCCCGGCGAAGTCCGCTTTGAGGGGGCCGAAGCCACCTCGCCGGATTTCACAGCCGAGCTTACCCAGCTCGATGGATCCCGTGCGAGGTTGACCGTTCGTGCGGTTCCTCCCTTCGAGGAGGGAGAGCACCAGGCCGAGATCCACGTGCGCACGAATCATCCCCATCAACCGATCGTCCGCGTGCCGGTGAAACTGGTTCAGCCGCCACGCGTCGAGGTGTTGCCTTCCGAGATCACGATCCTCGATGAGCCTCGCGTGCGACGCGCAGGCGCCACGCTCCGGCACAACGGCGAGGGGTCGATGCGTATCCTGAATGTGTCGAGCTCCCATGAGCAGCTTGACCCCCAGATTCAGCAGCGTCAGGAAGGCTTGCAATACCAGCTCATCGTGACCGTGCCGGCCGATTTCGAACCGGGGGCCGAGGCGGTTTCGATAACGGTAGAGACCGATCTTCCGGAACTCCCGACTGTCACGATACCGATTCGATTCCATACGGCAGTCCAGCCGGCCATAGGACCCGCGGCAGGATAGTTGCACCTTAGAAGAAGAAAGTAGAAAGGTAGCGGGTCGCCTGCGAGGTCAGTGCGTACCCGGTTCGTGATACCCCTCGGGCGGGGGGTGCCCCAGTTCGCGGGCGCAGGTCGCCAGCCAGTGGAGACACTGCTGGCGCCGTTTGATGTCGGTCAGGGCGGTTAAGCAGAGCGTCAGGTGACCTTCGGCCACTTCGTATTGTTGCAGATCGCGCGCATAGATGATGCCCAGCAACAGCCGTACATGGACACTTTCCGGAGCGGTCGGGTAGTGGCGCAGGAACGCGTCGTAGGCTGCGGCCGCCTGAGGCAGACGGTGCAGGGTGTAGAGCCGATTGGCGACGTCGAGCTGCTGCTGGCGCGGCAGCACCTGCCGTGGGTCGATCTCATTGAGCTTCTCATAGAGTGTGGCAGCCCGATCCCAATCGCGACCCCGGAGCGCTTCGGAGATCTCCGCACGGAGCCGAAGCGTCGGGTCCGCCGGCTCGCTCGTCGGAGTTTCGGCCTGCGGGTCGGCTGAAACGGGCCGGGCGACCCGTCCGAAACGCATCCGGGCCTGGGCCTCCGGTGAGCTGGTCGCACTCTTGAACCGGGTGCGCTGTAGCCAGCGATGCCAGAGCGCGACCAGGTCGAACTGGTCCCGTGGAAGGGCGCGCACGGCGAGCATCAGAATCGTCGCGACGAAGCCGAAACCGTAGCCGGCCAGGTGCGCGTCGAAGGCGATGTTGCTTTCACCGATCCACTGAGGCGCGAGGATATTGTCCCAGAAGATGAGCTTGAAGACGATCATCCACATGCTGGGCACTTCGAAGGTGCCGATGATGAACCACCAGTAGAGCACGGTGATGTGGCTGCGGGGGTAAAGCACGAGATAGGCTGTCGTCACCGCGGCGATCGAACCGGATGCCCCGATGAGTGCATGATCGTGCGAAAACCCGTAGATGGTTGCCGCGAATATCCCACCGGCCAGGTAGAACAGCAGGTAGGGCAGGTGGCCCATCTTGGCGTTGACGGGATTGCCGAAGATCCACAGGAAGAGCATGTTGCCGGCGATGTGCGCGAAATTGGCGTGCAGGAACTGGTACGTGATGAACTCGTGCAGCTGAGGCCGAATGCCTTGCAGCGTGCCCATCTCGCGGAATGCCGCGACGGCATGGGTCAGCGCGCCAGGCGGGCGTGCCCCGGCTGCAACGACCCAGATCGCATGGATTGCGATGCAGGTACCGATGAGGCCATAGTTGACCCACGGGGTTCGCCGAACGGACGTATCGGTTGAAATCGGCAGAAACATGGTCGTTCGTATGCGCGGAAACGCCGCGGTCAGGAGCCTTCGGGGCTTGCCGGCGGTTCCCCTCCCACGCCCGCGGCCTGGACGAAGGCCATCCGGAGCTCATTCAACGTGCCCTCTATGACCTGCTTTTCCTGTTCATCGACGGCCGCGGCCGTCTTCTGCTGAAACAGCTCGAGCAGATCGATGTAGTGCTTGGCTACGGGAAGTTGGGGCGGGATCGCCTGGCCCGTCTGCGGGTCCTGGAACCCGCCCAAGCCGATCGCTGCCTGCATGGCCAGCATCTGCACGATCTCGACGAGGCTGGGCGGAGGGATTTCGCCACCCTGGGGCGCGTCGCGAGCCGTGCGATCGGCCTCTTCCTTCTCTCGGGCCGCCTGCTGTTTCCAGTCGTCGTCCACGATGATCCGCGGTTGTTTTTCTTTGTCGTCGCTCATTCAGAATGCTCCTGCGGGCATGAGTTTTCCCAGGTCGGACGGCCCGCATCTTAACATGATAGCGCCCGTTCCGACAGTATGCCCCTCCGAAGGGTAGCTGCCTCCCGCGTGTCCCGTCACACTTTGTGGGGGTATCCGAAATCGGCCGGATCGGACCACATGAACGGGAAAAATGGAGTGGATCGCACATCAGGAGCTAAGAGCGGTTCCAAAAGAATCTATTCGAGTGCTTCGCGATCTGCCCGCTGTCCTCCGCGCATTGCCCGGCGGACGGTATCGGCCAGCTTTTCGAGCCGATCGCGCGGATGGAGTGCGTAGAAGAACTCCCGGTCCCGCGCGACGCGATTGCTCTGACCGCAGGCCCGCAACTGCTCGTAGCCCCGGCGGATCTTCGCTTCGAGTCGGGAATCCGTCCGGGCGAGCTGCTCGTTGATCTCGCGAAGCGCCAGAAACACGCGGCGGCGTTCGACACGTGAACCCCCTTGGTCGCGAAGCCGGGCACTCTCTTCAATCAGACGGCTCCGTTCGGCAAGCAGCGCCTCGGGCGGGTCGAGCAGGTAACGTTGCGGGTTGAAGTTCAGGTCGCGCAACTGGTATTCGACTTTCTTGAGTTGCCCTTCGCATTCCGGATGATACGGCAGCGGAAGGCGCAATGTGGCCGTCACGCAGGCGTAGGGAGGCGGATCGCAGCCATAATAGGTTGTGAAGATCCGGTCGGTGATCCGGTCGTACTTGGCACCGCCGATACCGTGCACGAACAGCTCGCAGGTAAGTAACCGCGCCCACAGCGTGAGCGTCAGCGCACGCGGACGGATGACCCAGGGAGTCAGCTCGGCCAGGGCTGCGTCCGCATCGGCCTTCAGTGCATCGACGCCGAGCGTACCGACCTGGTGGGCATCCGCGAACAGGTCGATGCGGTCCCCTCGGCCGGCGATCCACAAACGCCGTCGGGGGTTGCAAGGTTGATAGATCCACAGGGCGGTCTCGATGCGCT
>PWPN01000155.1 GCA_003557125.1 Phycisphaerae bacterium
CACCAGTTGCGCCGAGGATGATGTTGGTACGGAGGAACGCCGGGAGGCCAGCGGCCACGCGGGCAGTACCACCAACACCACCAGAGCCGGGGTTGGCCGCGACGTTGGACAGAAGCATCACTTCCATGTCGCGCTTCAGTTCGCGGAGCTTCAGGGCCATCTGTTCGGCAAGGCGCTGAATGTTCTCCGCAGCCGCATCGACGGCTTCCGAAGTGTGCGACACCCGCACGATCTTGTCCGAAATCTGAGTGTAGTTACTCAGGCGTTCGGCAAGGGTCGGCGCGTCATCCGGCGGGGTCGGGTCGCCTTCCGAGACGCGGTTGTTGTTGACCGGCTCTTGCAGATCAACGACCGTCCACTCGGGATTGGTCATCGAGCAAGGGCTACCGACGCCGATTGCGGTTTGGAACGGCGTTTCCTCGGGGGAAATCATCGAATACTGCTGTTCGAGGTCTTCCCGAATGACGCTGTTATCGTAGGTACGGAGAGTGTTGACGGTAGGCATGTGTCACCTTTTCTGGGGTATGAGCATGGTTGCAGCCACGTCCTCGGTCCTGCCGGTTTGACGGGCTTGATTGAAGGTGGCCTTTGCTTCCCGCGCTGCCGCCGTCTGCTGTCTCGCTTTAGCCGTCCCCGGCCTCAGTACCCTTGTCTTCGGCACGATCTTGATCGGCTCTGCCTTCTGCCCAGCCACCAACTTGCGGTAAGCTGCTGCGTCTGCCGCCATCTGGAACACGCGGTAATCGTAAGCCTCAGCCACTTCTGCCGGGGCGAAACCATAATACTTCGCGGCTTCCATAATGTCGGACTGTAGAGCCTTACCCTTTTCTGGGTCTCTCAGATCGGGCAGCACTTCGACCAGCTTCTGCGCGTTCTCAGCTTTCAGTTTTTCGACTTCGTGCTGGCGCTGCTGTTCGTACTGCTGCATTGCCGACTGCACTTGGCTGCGGCGCTGTTGCAAGGACGCTTGGTCCTCCCTATACCGCTCCATCTGCAATAGGTACTTTTGGGGGTCCGACTGCTGCAACGCAGCATCCGGTCTTTGCACGCGGGGCTGGAACATCAGCGCGTCGAAAGTCTGAAACGCCTTGACCAGTTTTTCGCGGCCTGTCTCCAACTCCTGCTTGACTTGCTGCCGTTCGGCCTCCACGGCCTTCTTGGCTTCGGTCGCTTCTTGCAGGCGCTTGGAAATCGCACCCTCGCCAGAATAGGCTTTCTTCAGGTCCGCAAGCGTTACTTCGGTCTCCTTCCCGTCCACTGTCACGGAAAACACAGTGTCATCCGCTAGTTCCGAGAGGTCCGAGTTTTCTTGCTCCTCGTCGCCGTCTTCTTGTTCGGTAGCGTCTTCCTCTTGGTCGGGGTCTTGGCCGTCCTCGTCGTCGGCTTGGGCCTCTACACCTTCCTCAAGGTCTTCTTCGGCGTCTACAACGCCTTGGTCTTCTGCACCCGTGGGTGCATCAGCCTCCGGGCCGTCCTGTTCAGGGGTAGGCTCGGCAGCCTCGAACATCGTGTTAGCAATGTCCGAAATGCTCTGGGCTGTGTTATTCTTCGTCACTGTCTTCTCCTTTATCAGCCTCTTGCGCGATATTGCGCAAGGTTGCCTGAATGTCTTCCAGTGCGCTCACACGATGGTAAATCGCCTCTCTCGATGCGTTGGCAGCGGGGTCGGACGACATGAACTCCGCGTAAGCGCGCTGCTGAAGATACTGGATTGCGTGCTGAAAAGCAAGATCATTCTTCAGCCTGACAGCGGCGGCGATTACGTCTCTCGGTACGCTCATGCCTGACCCTCGTTAGGCACCTTGTAAGGCTCTGTTCTGGGAGCGGCTTGGAGCGCCTTGACCGCCTCCTTGTCCACGCCTTCTTGGGTTGCTGCTGTGTGACCCTTGTGGGCCGCAGCGCCGTAAAGCTGCTGGATCATGCGGTCGCGCTCAAGGTCGTCTGTGGCGGCGAACTCAAGCGCCCTGATCTGACGGTCCATCGCCTTGTCTTTCTGGTCGAGCATGAACTCAAGCTGCTTCTCGCGGGCGCGAAGTTCGGCTTTAAGCTGCTCGGCTTGGAGCATGGCCCTCGCGGGGTCCATAGGCTTGTCTTCGGCCTGCGCCTCCATGATCTGCATGATCGCTTGTTTGGCTTCCTCAGTGACCGGCTTGAAGTACCTGCTGACGTTATGGATGCCGTGCAGCTTGGTAATGTCTTCCAGCGTGTTGTAAATCTCGTCAAGTCCGCAAATCGGATTGAAGGGGCCGTACTGCGCCACGATGCTTTTCTGCTCGTCGTATACAAAAGTCAGCCCTGCCAGCTTTTCCTCGCGCTGACCCGTACCAAGCCCGACATTCGGGCGCATGGACAAAGAAGGGTCGAACATAGTCTGGTCGATGGGGACATGTTCGCCGTTCAGGAACAAAAGCTGTTCCGGCTGCATGTTCTCCAAAGACAACTCAAGGATACCAGCGAACACGTCTTGCAGCCCTTCGGCCACGTTCCTAGCCATGACTTCAATCTGGCCCTGCGATAGCTGGATCGTGTTCATCGCAGCTTCGCGGGTCGTTGACTGTAGGGCGTCTGGGTCCAGTCCGACCGCCGCGTTGCTGACCCCTACCTTGACTTCGGACCCTTGCTGAAGGTACTGAAGCAGGGGCAGCATAGCCCCGACCGAAGACTGCACCCCTATCTCTTGGATCATGCCGGGAGAGCGCACCCGGATCGGCGCACCGATAGCCGGGTTGTTCACGTCATCCATGTTCACCATAGTCTCGTGAACTGCGAGCCGCCGGTTGTTGGACAAGTGCGCATTGTCGCAAGTCGCCCGCAAGAGCGAGGTCATAGTGTCCTGCTCTTGCTTCTGAAGGTCGTAGATGGATTTGCCCCAGAACGTGTCGGCCTCAAAGTCAAGGCAGATCGCCCCGTAGTTCGGACGACGAACCGGCTCATGGGACAGATACTTGTAGGTCGTGCCACCCAGATAGAAGCGGTAGAGTTGTGGTACCCCTGTACCGTCGAAGTCATAACGCCGGAAGACCTGAGTGATCAGCACCCGCTTGTTCATCGGGTCCGCGCTGTTGTTCTTCGGGGACTTGATATAGCCCCTACGGGCTACGCTCTCGCCTACATGGCGCTGTGTCTCTGGGTCTGCGTCGTCCAGATCAACCAAGTCCTCGTAGGCAATGCCCATGTCCAGAGCTTCGTGGATAGGTACTGACCGGCTGTGACCGACCGCGCCGTTGTCGGCGGCGTCTTGGATCGACGTTGCGTCGTCGCTGATGAAGAACTGGTTGAGGGGGACGCTCTCAAGGCGAATACCGCCGGTCGTCCGCACTCGGGCGATGGTCACGTCATAGAGAGGAATTACGTCTTCGGGGCCGGGGATAAACCGCTGCGTTTCTTCCGCGTTGACAATGGAAAGGTCAGGCTGCTCTGCCCATTGCTGCAAAAATGGCAGCGGAACGCCAGTGAAGTTGAAGTACTCCAAAGTGGGCCGGTCATCCCACCAGTACATGAGGATGCCGTTTTTCTTCAGCGCCGCGTTCTGGATCGCATTGTAGAGGGCGCGGTAGCCGCCAACCCGAAAAAACAACTGATTGACATACCGGGATTGTATGGTCGCCAAGTGCTGCTGACTTGGGCCGTTGGGTTCGTACTCGACAATGGTATCGGCGTTCAGGAAAATTCTGAGTAGCGACGGTCTGAGGTTCCTCACCGCATCGCGGACGTTGGTAGACGTGACCTGAGACCGACCCTTGACCTTCTTGACGCCGCTCTCGCCGTTGTAGTATTCCTGAGCGGTCTCCCAATCCTCGGCAAACGTGGTCTCAACAAAATTTACTGCGTCGGACACGCACTTGGACAGGTCTTTTTCCGCCTCGTCAAGCGTGATCGGCGTATAGTCTTCCATGCGCTATCCCTTTTGCACCTACGGGTGCATCAGTATTTGGAGAACTTGCGAGTGTGGTTCGCGTGGGCCTCGGTGAACGCGGCTTGCACCTTGGGGTCGCGCTTAACGGGGTCCATCTTCTGACCCTTTCCGCTGTCACTCAGGATGCCGCTGTTCTGGGCAGGAATTTTCTTGGGGACGGGGGACTTAGCACCGCGAATGGGCATGGCGTATCTCCTAGATAGCGTGTTGCGAACTATAGCCTAGTGTTAGACGTTAGGCAAGACGGCATTTGTAACTACATCATATATTCCCCAGCCTCAGTCCAGTATCCGGCTACCACCGCCGATCTGAAGCACGATGTCGCCCGAGAGGTACGGGTTTTCCCCGCACGCCGCGAGCACCAGGACAAGGCCGAGAGCGAGGTATCTCATCCCTCGCCCTCCTTCTTCTGCGCCTCTTTCCTGGCCTGCGCTCGGCGCGAGGCCAGGTAAACGCCGATGAACGTCCCGGCGATGGCGAAGAACTCGATCACGTCATTCTGCGCCGCCTCGGGCAACCATTCCTGACTGACCGCGAACACCACAAGCGGGGTGATTGCGTGGCGCAGCGTGCGGCCGATTTCAGATGATAGGGGCATGTCGTTTCTCCTTATGGGTCAACTTCCGCGACCGTGAACACGTTGCTAACCAGCGGCGGCGTCCTGCGCTCCCCCGGCAGCCAGTCCGGGTCAAACCACCAGGTCGTGCTGATGAAATACCGCCCCGGCTCGGTGACGCTGCATTGGCCC
>PWPN01000343.1 GCA_003557125.1 Phycisphaerae bacterium
CAATGGAGCGCCTCGCCCTGGTAGCATGACCACGTCCGTGCCAGCGGCGCGCCGAGTGCTGCTCCGAGACGGACGATATCCTCCTTCCGCTTGTCGGCAAAGGGCGTCAGCAGCTCGACCGCGTGCCAGTCACACAGCCGGACCGCCTCCCGCATCGCCGCGATGAAGGTCGGCCGACAATCCGGGTAGATCGCATGGTCGCCCGCGTGGGCCGCGTAGGCGACTGCCTCAGCCTTCAGGGAAACCGCCCACGCTACTGCCAACGAAAGCAGGATCATGTTGCGGTTCGGCACAACGGTCTGCCGCATCGTCGCTTCGTCATAGGGCTCCTCGGGCACAGGCTTATCGTCGGTCAAGGCGCACCCTGCTAACAGCGGGCGGATCGCACGGAGGTCCGCAACTCGGTGGTCCACGCCAAGCTCGGTGCAGATCGCGACAGCCGCGTCGAGCTCCTTGCGGTGGCGCTGGCCGTAGTCCACACTCAAGGCGTGCAACACGTGGCCTTGCCGGCGCAACTCGTACAGCAGCACCGTCGAATCGAGGCCCCCGCTATGGATGAGCACAACCCGCATCATGTCCGCTTCCAGGCCAGAGGCCGTAAGTCGACAAACGTTCAGGATAGATTCACCGCGGCCCGAATTCCACCCGCCCCCCTGACACCCTTCAAAATGTGGGACCAATCGAGTGAAATCCGTTGCCGAACCGCTGTTCTGCCAGGGAATGCTTTTTCCAATATCGAAAGCCCCCGGCAGGCTTGCCGAGGGCTCCTGATGTCGTCGGCCCGTTTGACCGCATCCATCGACGGGATCTGCCCGGTGATGGGCGACGTGCGTCGTCAGCGATCGGCCGGCACGTAGCTGGCCGGTCGGGTGTGCATGATGATTTCCTCGGGGCGGTTCAGGGACCAGTCGTCGCCCGTGCGGGCCATCTCCGCAGCGATCATCGCGTCGAAGCGGGCACGCAGGTCGGCGTAGGCGGGGTCCTCGGCCAGATTGTTCATCTCGTAGGGGTCGTTTTCGATGTCGAACAGCACCCAGGGTTCCTCCTCGAACCGCGCGTAAGTGTACCGTTTCGTCCGCACGCCCCGCCAAGCTTCCGGCACGTCCGTCCAATGCCGCGGCTCATACTGCTGAAGGTAGACCGCCTCCGGCCCCTCCGCATCGGACGGGCGCTGTCCCGTCAGGTACGGCGAAAGATCCCGGCCGTGCAGCTCCTCCGGAACCTCCAAGCCGCACAGCGCCAGGAACGTCGGCATGAAATCGACGTGCGAGAAGAGCAGGTCGCTCCGCCGACCCGGTTCGATGCGTCGCGGATAGTGAACCACACCCGGCACGACGATGGACTCGGCATGCGGCTTGGATTTGAAGGGCAGCCCCTGCGAGCCGAGCATGTCGCCATGGTCGGACGTAAACAGCACGATGGTGTCTTCGGTGAGTTCGAGCTCATCGAGCACGCGCATGAGGCGCCCGACCTCGACGTCGATGGCCGTGATCGCTGCATAATATTTGGCGATGTCCTCGCGCGACCCCCACCGCGTGCCTTCCTGCCAGTTGGGTCGGAGCGTGATCGTCTCCGGATCGTAGAGTCGCTCGAATTCCGGAGGTGCGGCATAGGGATTGTGCGGCGGGCCGCAGGCGTACCAGACGAAGAAGGGCTGATCCCGGTTCGCGCGGATGAATCGGATCGTCTCGTCCATCCAGACTTCCGTTTCGAATTTCTCGATGGGGATCGGCGTGTCGTCGTCGCGGAAGTAGAACGAATTGAAATGGTTGTGGTTGCACTCGTTGGCTGCCCAGTAGGCAAACCCCTGGCGGCGCGGTCCGGGCGGCACGAAACCGGGCAATCGGTGCCCGCCGTCGAGGTGCCACTTGCCGACGAAAGCCGTCGCATAGCCCTGGTCGGCAAGAACCTTGGATAGCGCTAGGCTGTCCTCGGCCAATCGCAGATCGTTGATGATCACGCCGTGCCCGTGCGGGTAGGTGCCCGTCAGGATCGTCGCGCGGGCGGGTGAACAGACGGGGTTGTTGGCGATCGTGTTGGGCAGATAGATGCCGCCGGCCGCCAGCGCGTCGATGTTCGGCGTGCGTACGTTCGGGTCGCCCGCGACGCCCATCGCCTGGCCGCGCATCTGGTCGGTCATGATGAGCACGATGTTCGGCCGTTCGACGGCGGATCCGATCCCGGCAGCCGCCAGACACCACGCAATGGCCAGCAGAAGGGAGGTTTGACGCATAAGGGTCTCCATTCCCTGAAGTGTTCCGGATCGAGGGCGCCAGGGATGGTTATTCCCAAACCCGGCTCGATCTCCCTGAAAGAAGGCTGAAACATCGTATACGCCCCTGCCCCGCCCCTCAAGCATCCCCTACAGTACCTTGAACGGTGCGAAACGAGAACGTAGTCTATGAAGTATGCGTATGGTTTGATGCCTTGCGGTCCGCAGGCTCACGTTCGCATGGGGACAACGCCATAACCCGCACCTCGGTTCGCGAGGAGACCGGATCATGAATCGTCGCTTCCACGTTTACGAGGCTCCGGTGACGCGCCGCGACGTGCTGCGATGGGCCGGATCAGCCGCAGTCGGCATCGCGCTGGTCGGCCGAGACGTTACCGCAGCCACGCCGTCGCCGCGCCCCCGCGCGTTCCGCTTCGTCCACATGGCCGACATCCATCTCCAGCCGGAACAGCGGGCGGATGAGGGTTTCCGGGCAGCCTTGGAGGCGGTGCACGCGCTCGATCCGCGCCCCGACTTCATCCTGACCGGCGGGGATCTCGTCATGAACGCAGGTCGCGCCGACCATGATCGGGCGAGCCTGCTTTTCGATCGCTACAATCGCATCTGTCGGGACAGCGATATCCCGTTCCATAACTGCATCGGCAATCACGATATCTTCGGGTGGAGCGCCAGCGGCAGCATTCCCTCGACCCATGCCGACTATGGCACGAAGATGGTCTGCGATCGGGTGGGCATGGATCAACCCACGTACAGCTACGATCACGGCGGATGGCACTTCAGCGTCGTCAACAACGTCCTGCCCAACCCAGGCGATGGAGAGGGCTACCACGGCGGCATCTCCGACGAGGACATGGACTGGCTCGACCGCGATCTGGCCGCTGCGGGAGATCGGCCGAAAGTGCTCTGCACGCACATCCCGATCGTCAGTGTCGTCGTCTTTCGGAGGATGGACGCGCGCGATGAAGAATACATGCAAGTACCGCGTCGCTGGATGTGCCGCAACGTCGGCCCCATCCTTCGGCTCCTCAACACGCACCGTGTCAATCTCGTACTGACCGGCCATCAGCATCAGAATGAGCGGATCCTGCTCGACGGCACAACCCACATCGGCCAGGGGGCGGTTTGCGGTGCGTGGTGGAAGGGAGCCCATTGGGGCAATCACGAGGGCTTCGGCGTTCTCGATGTGCGCACCGACGGCACGTTCGAGCACCGCTACCACGCCTACGGATGGGAGGCAGGCTGACCGGAAGCCGGCCTCGAAACGGTTCCGGCCGGAACGTGATTGAAAGCCATCCGGCCTCACCCGCTCACCTGCCGCTTTCGACTGCACACGCTTCCCGGAGGACGCGCAACCTCCAAGATTCACACCATGCCTGGCGCATAAAAAGAGGAGGCCCCCATGTGGGAGCCTCCTCCGTAATGAACTCGCTCATACAAACGGTCGGGCACAAAGGCCTGACGATCCAACCCCGTCAGGGATTGCAGTTATAGAGCAACAGGCTCGCGTACGGGACGTTGGCGCCCGTGTAGCAGTTCATGAACTCGACGAAGTCGCTGCCTTCCACGGAGCCGGAATTGTTCCGGTCGAAGCACTCGCAGTAGCCCGGAAGGATACCGCCGCCCGGTTCCGTGTAGCACGCCTGCCAGGCTCCGAAGTCCGCCTGGTCGACGTCACCGTCACCGTCCGCGTCCGCGAACGGGTAATGGCAGCAGACGGTTTCCGCGCACAGCGTGTCGTAACCGTGGAACCTCCCGCCCTGGTCCAGGCAGTCGGCATCATCGGTCTCGATGCAGGTCAGGTCCGGCAGGCAGCACGCCCCGTCGGAGGCCCCGACCGCCCCGCCAAGCACCGCCGGCCGATCGAAGCGACCGCGCCACCAGGCTTTGTCGGGATAATCCTCAACATAGCGCCAGAGATCGGGTTCGCCCTCGAGCGACCACGTCCCCGTCTCCGGGTCCTGCACCCACTGGCGGCCCGGCCCCGTTCCCATCGAGATCGTGTTGAACGGGCCGAGGTAACGCCGGTCGACCGTGGCTTGGCTCCAAACGGGATCTGCCTGCACGCTCGGCGGGGCAAGAAACCGGACGATGTAGTCGCTGGTCCGAATCTTCATCTCGAAGAACGCCTGACCGCTGGAGTAGAAGAAGGTGCCGCTTCCCGGCTTGACGTTGGGGCGCAGCTCCCACCACCGGTTGCCGTCGAACGTGCTGGGCCGGTAGTCGTGCGGTTTGCCGCCCTCGCCATCGCACGGGTTGGTGTTCGTGTGTGCGAGCATGCCGAAGGCCAGACTTCGCCACACCTGATCTTCGTCGATCGGCGGGTTCGGCGCGGCGATCGCACCGCTCAGCCACTGCTGGTTGACGATCGGCAAAAACGGTCCACCCCGGCAGTCGTCGCCCTTGGAGCAATTCATACCCTCGTGGGGACCCG
>PWPN01000046.1 GCA_003557125.1 Phycisphaerae bacterium
CTGGGCGTCAGCACGCTTCCGCCGCTTCCCAAAGACGTTACCGACCGGAACCGCACGTCTCCTTTCGCGTTTACCGGGGATCGGTTCGAGTTCCGGACAGCCGGGTCGTCGTTGTCCGTATCCTGGCCCGGCTTTGTGCTCTGCACGGTCGTCGCGGACGTGCTGAGAGAGATCGCCGACGAGCTGGAGAAGGCTTCCGATGTGAATGAGACTGCCCAGCATATCCTGCATCGCATCGCGCGTGAGCACCGGCGCATCGTTTTCAATGGCGACAACTACGGCCAAGACTGGGTGGACGAGGCCGCCCGGCGCGGTCTCCCGAATCTGCACGACACCGTCGATGCGTACACAGCCATTTCCACTGACGAGGTGGTCGCTCTCTTTGAACGAAACGGCATCTTGAGCCCGGACGAATTCCAGGCTCGCCTCGATACGACGTTCCAGCATTATGCGCAATGCATCCTGATCGAGGGGCGGACAGCCATCAGCGTGGTTCGGCGGCAGATTCTGCCGGCTGCGATGCAGTATTCGGTCCGGGTGGCGGCTGCATGCAACTCCGTCAAGGAGGCCGGTGCGTCCGTC
Organism: Phycisphaerae bacterium; assembly: GCA_003557125.1. Lineage (GTDB taxonomy): Bacteria > Planctomycetota > Phycisphaerae > UBA1845 > PWPN01 > PWPN01. The sequence goes on from PWPN01000046.1 coordinate 583, forward strand.
GAGCCATACGCGACGACTCTCGACGCTATGTGTACGCTCGCCGGTAAGTTGCAAGACGGCTTGGCTGTGCTCGAGTCGGCTGTGTCCGAAACGCAGCCCATCGAAAATCACCGCGAACGTGCCGAAGCCGCACGGGACCGCATAATCCCCGCGATGGCAACCCTTCGAGAGGCGGTGGACGGCCTGGAATGCATCGTGGACGCCGACCTTTGGCCGTTGCCGACCTATGCGGAGATGGTGTATCGACGATGACAGGGGCCATGTTTCGAGCCTCAAGGAGACGGTCGGATCGATCGGGCCATCGAGGTACTTCACGAAATCAACATTTTGGTATAGTTGACCAGGCCCACGAGGCGCTACAGGGAGCTATAATTTCCCATGTTCGGGCAGGCTTTCGTCTCCGCGCAAGGGCCGGAGGTGAATATTCGGTACGAATAGGGAGGATCGGACATGCGAAGCGAAAAATGTAAGCTGTTCGGTTGTATGTTGCCTCTCGGGCTCTTGGGCTGCGGCTTATCGTCGACTCCCCCCTTGGAGACCGTCCCTTTCGTTGATGTGCAGCAATACGTCGGCCTGTGGTACGAGATCGCCCGCTACCCGACCTCTTTCCAGGATCAGTGCTTTGGCGGGGTGACGGCCGAGTATGCCCTGCGGGATGACGGGCGGATCGACGTCGTCAATGCATGCCGCAAAGACTCCCTCGACGGGCCGGAGGATAGAATCGAAGGCGTCGCGCGTATCGCCAACCGGGAGACCAACGCCGAACTGAAGGTTCGGTTTTTCCTCTTCTTCGAAGGCGATTATTTCATCATCGATCTCGACGAGGATTATCAATGGGCGGTCGTCGGAGAGCCCCGACGCCGCTTTCTGTGGATTCTCAGCCGGACCCCCACGATGGATCCGGACGTCTATGAGGATATCCTTTCCCGTCTGCCTGAGAAGGATTACGACCCGGATGGCCTGGTCCTGACGCCGCAACCGCCGGGTTCGTGACGAGATTTCCGGCGAGTCGACGGCAGCAAGGCCGAATCAGACCGCGTCACCCATCATCTACCTGCATAGTCCAGAGGCGATGGTGCTAAGAAGCCCCTCGCCTTGATTCTCAACGGGCCATTTGTATCATGCAGCAGACATGCCGCAGATGGTTCGCGCGCTCTGGCCGCACGGAAGAGGACTCCAAAACGTGCCTGTGGCGCCGGCCGAAAGGAGACAAGTCATGTGTCGGATGAAAAAAGCAGCGAGCCTGTTGTGTGTACTTTTGCTGGTTGTCGGCTGCGCCCCGGTCCTTCCCGAAAATCCAGAGGGCCTCACAGCCGGCGACTTCGAACTCATCAGCCTGAGCGGATTCGATCCGGAGGATCACGCCGTCGACAAAAACGATTACGCATGGGCGATGGCCCACTTCGTTCCAGACGGGCAGGAGGCTGGCCATGTTTACGTTGGCACGGGCAACGACATGATCGGGCTCATCTACCAGGGCATCAGCGCAGTCATGGGGACGGGGGAGCTTGGAGACATCCTGGTCTTGCCTCCGGAGATCCGCCGCTACCGTCCGGACATCGGAACCACCCACTGGGAGCGCGTCTTCGATTACCGGGACGTCGAAGACGAGGGAGAGTTTCGGACGATCGGTTTTCGTTACATGACGACTTATCGCACAGCCTACGATGGAGTGAACTACCTCTACGCAGCTACAATGGGAGAGCAGGCCAAACTCTGGCGAACTTCCACCGGCGAGCCGGGAGAGTGGGAGCTGGCTTGGGACTCGGGCGCCGTCGGATCCGTCCGATGGATGGAAATCCACCGGGGCATTCTTTACCTTGCCCTTGCCAACGAGGTTCCCACGGGCGAGCAGATCGGCAAAATCTGGGCTACCGATGGCAATGAATTCTGGCCCGTCATGGAAGATGGCTTCGGTAACCCTAAAAACACAGGCGTCATGTTTTTGGCCAGCTACAATGATTGGCTTTACGCAGGGACCTACAATACCGCGGAAGGCTACGAGATCTGGAAGCTCGAAGGCCCCGACAACGACACGGCACCCCGTCTCATAGTCGCCGGCGGTGGTCCCAGCTCTGCCAATGAAGCCGCTATCACGCCGTGTGTGTTCGATGATCAGCTCTACATTGGAAGCCAGCTCAACCCCTATGCCAATCTCAGTCGCGGTTTGAAGGGTGCCGACATTATCCGCATCAACTCCGAAGACGAATGGGAAATCGTCGTGGGCCCCGATTCGCTCACAGGGCTCAATTCGGGATTCAATAACTGGCCGAATACATACATCTGGTCAATGATCGTGCACGACGATTGGTTTTATGTTGCAACGTACAATCAGGTGAGCGCCTTTTTCAATGTCCTGGAGAACCTCGACAAGGTCATCGCCGCCTTTCTACCCAAGCCAGGCAGCCGTTCCATGCGTCGGGCTAACTTTTTCGAGATTATCTGGTACGCCGGTGCCGACATGTACAAGACTCAGGATGCACTGACATGGTATCGGGTCACGAACAACGGCTTTGGTAACGTGGGAAATTACGGGATCCGAACGATGGTTTCAGTCGGCGACGAACTGTATGTAGGCACCACGAATCCGTTTGACGGCCTGGAAATCTGGCGCGCCAATTCTTCCCCCTGAGATGTGCCCGACCTTATCCATGACCGGCCGAGCATTCACACAGAAGCTTTATCAAGTCCGGACAGGATATGAGCATGAAAGTCGTTGCAGTCGTCGGCACATCGCCCTTTGAAGGCAGTCCGCTCCGTTACGTAGGCATATGGACGAGTTACCCAAACCCGTTCGAGTTTGTCATCGAGATGCCGGCCGAGGTCGACTATGGCCTGCGTGTCGTTCCGCATGACGGGCAGAGAGCTACCGAAGTGATCGTGCCTTTCGGGCCGCACGAAGAATCCACCGCAAATCTGCGTGGGTTCGTCCTCATCGATTTTTCGGATGACGACCGGGAGGCGACCTTCACTCTCGAAATCGCCGGCGGCCAATGGCAAAAGGTGACCAGTTTCGAGGGGTATGACTGGACCAGTGATGTATCCACGAGATACACAAGTGCCGCCGGTCTTGTTTTTACGAGTCCGCGCATGGAATACCGTGACGTCCGGGTTGAGCTGACGCATACCTATGTAGATGAGAACACCCGGCTGATCGGCTATGACCGCGACGGCAACACGCACGTAGCCTCTGACTCGTGCGGCGGAGGTGGCCAGGGCATCGCCCGGCGGATCTATCGCTTCCCCGAGTTGACTCTCGAAACTGTCTTCGGCTTCGAATTCCAGCAGCGCCCCTACGACTACGCCATCACCTTCCGGAACGTCTCGCTCCAGGCGGGGCATCGGACGCAAGTCGAGATGGAAGGAGTCGCCCTGGATGTGGACGTTCCCGAACCTCCTCCTCCGCCGCCGATCGGGGACTCTGTCACTGTTCGTCTGATCGACCCGGAGGGACGCCCAGTATCGGGTGCCCGCATCGGACGAGGGGCGGGTAGCTCGTCAGGAACGGACAAAGAACAGCCATGGAGCTTCCGCGGCCAGAGCGGCTGGTCCGATGATGACGGGCGGATAATATTTCCAGCCGACAGCCTGTTTTCCGAACGTGTCCCGGAAGACAAGGGTGTCGCGCTGTACGCTTTGCACGAGCAGCGACAACTGGTCGGCCTGAGGGAAGTGTCGCGCGGCGACATCGGCAAGGAGCTGCGGTGGGTACTGGAGCCGGCCTGCCATGTCATCGGTCAACTCACCAGTTCGGTCCTCCAGGAACGCGGCCGAGAGCTGGGATGGACCAACGTGTACGCCTCCTGGAAGGACCACCGGCTACTGTCGTTCAATTCCACGCAGGGCCGATTCGAGTTTCTCCTGCCAGCCGGCTCATACCATCTTTGGGCCTACGGGACGGATGTGGCCGCCGTTGAAGAAACATTCGAGGTCGAACCGGGCCAGAAGGAGCGACGTCTCACGATCGACCTGCCCCCCACCCGGCTGACCCAACTGGCCGGCCATCCCGCTCCTGAGCTGCGCGAGATCAAAGGCTGGGTGGGTGGCGAGCCCGTTACGCTGGCCGACCTTCGC
>PWPN01000125.1 GCA_003557125.1 Phycisphaerae bacterium
CATGATCCCGTTCGACGAGCGCAAGCCGACGCAGACGTCCGGGCTGAGGATCGGCACGCCGGCCGTCACGACGCGAGGGCTGGGCACCGGCGAGATGAAGATCATCGCCGGGCTGATCCATTAAGTGCTGGCCGCTCATGGCGATGCGTCCGTCGCCCAACGCGTGCGCAGGCAGGTCCTCGAGCTTTGCCGACGTTTCCCCATGCCCCATTAAGTGGATCGATCCCTGAACGTGGGCTCACAAAGTGGTGGCCATGTCTCGCTTAACGTTGCATTCGGATCACACCCCAGGCCGATGGCGTGTCGTTGCGTCGGTCGGGGTGGTGGCATGCGTGACCCTCGCCGGGCTTATCGGATGCGGCGGCACGGGCACCGTGCACACGATGCCATTCGAACGGCGCGATTTTCCCCCGACCGAACCGCCGGCCGAGGTCGTCCGCTACGACGAGGCGTACTGGTGGCTCGAGAACGATGAGCTGAATATCGCCCTGCGGCGCGTATTTCCCTGTTTGAGCGGCCCGGCATGCGAGCGCGAGTCCCTTCTGTCGCTTGTTGTCAAAGGAATGCCTGCCGGTCGCGAACGGCTCTACACGCTGGAGCGTGAGGCTTTGCGAGAGCGTTCCAGCGACCGTGGGCTGCACCGCAGGTCTGCCTCGTTGATGGGGGTGGCCGTCATCGCCACGCCTCGGGGTGAGAGGCTGGAAGGCCGCTTTCATGCCTCCGTTCGCCAGCAGCGATTTTCAATTCTGACGGGCTGGTCGCCGATGCTCGCACACGGGCCGCTGGCGGTGATGGCCGGTACGTTCGAGGCTGTCCACGATCCACAGGCAGGGCGGGAGATTCGCACGCGGGTCGAGGAGGATGGGTTCGACCGATCGCCGGAGATGTGGGGACTCACTTGGGACGCGATCGAATGGCTCCCTTCCCCGGAAACGGGCACGTCCCCTGATACAGACACGGCGCCCGCCTTGCCAACCGAACCTTAGCAGGGGGCGCCGTGTCCGTTTCACTGCGTGTGGGAGGGGAGGCTGATATCTCCTTATTGATTCCTAGTAGCTGACGACGATCGTCGCGGCCCGTGCCCTGTAGCCCACGTCCACCACGTCGATGTGGAAGAGCTGGCCGCTGCGGCCGTGGACCGAGATCCGGGATCCGATCGGCAGCCGCTTGTAGGTCTGCTCGAAATCATCGACACGGATTTGCAGGTCGGCTCGGGGCGGATCCTTGCGAGCCTTCCTCAACCGCACCACGATCCCGTCGGCCACGAGAGCGTACCGAGGCCCCACGTTGCGCTTCGTGCTCAACACGCCCTGGTACACAATTTCACCTGCGGTTTCGATCCTTTGCGGCGGCATGGTCACCACCGGAGCTGGAGGCTGCACCACAACCTGGGGCGGCGGCTGATGCACGACGACCGGCGGGGGGGCAGCGACCATGACCGGGGCGGGCACCATCACGGGAGCAGGCACCATGACCGGGGCCGGAGGGGCGCTGTAGAAGCCGAAATTCACAGCCACCGAAGTGCTTCGCCGCGGAGCCACTGCCACATGTCGGGGTGCCCGCCGGGCCGGATACCCACGTCGCACGCGGACAGGAGCCGGAGAGACTCGCCTGGCCGTGTGAAAATTCGAACCGACGGCCGATCGTGCGACTCGCACGGGAGCCGCACCGTAGGATCGGCTCCGCATTTGAGCCTGGCCTTCACTGGCGGCCCCAAGGACCATCGCCAGGGCCAGAGTGGCCGGTGCGATTCGGCTGATGGATTTTTTGCAGGTCATGGCACTTCTCCTTGCCTGTGAGTCCGACCGCGATCGGACGCCTTGGAAAATAGTTTCACTGGCATAACTATTGACACGCTCTCCTTATTGCAGGTTAGGCGCTGAAATATTTTAAAGCGAGTGTCCCATTGTCGAGACAGGCCGGTAGGGATGGGGGGTGGCAAAAAGCTCAGCTTGACGGCGATCGGCCGAGAAACCCCTTCTGCAGGATGTGCCCTATGCTGGACAATAGAAGCTTGAGGGGTCTCACGTTGTGTTTCAGGGAGGGGTGTTCTATACTACGCGGCCCGTACACCATCGGCGGCATCAGTCGCCGGGCGGCCCCATCGTCTAGAGGCCTAGGACACCGGCTTTTCACGCCGGCAACACGGGTTCGAATCCCGTTGGGGTCATTTTTCGCCGTGGAATGGAGCATTCCGCAGTCGAGCACATCACCCATCACATCCGCGGATCAGCATTCTTCTGCAATGGATCCTCGCATGAAAACCATCCGCTTGAAGTAAGCTCAGAAGGCAGGCGGGTACCTATCATCGTTCGATTTGCCGGATTGCCGCCCACGCCATTCTTCGAACCCGGGCTCGTGGCGGCGTGTATAATGGATTAACATCGCCGAATGCGTTCGCACGTTGGCAAAATGGGCCTGGGGGCCGGGAGTTGGCATCGTGGCAACGAGTATTTCCATTCTGGATGATCCTCTTCAAGTGCGGCTGGCCGATCTTCGCGCGAACATCGACCGTGTCTTTCTGGGCAAGTCGGATGTCGTTACCCAGGTTCTCATCGGGCTTATCAGTCGCGGGCACCTGCTGATCGAAGACGTGCCGGGAGTGGGTAAGACGGTCCTGGCGAGGGCTCTTGCGCGGAGTCTCCATCTGTCGTTTCACCGGATTCAGTTGACGCCCGACATGCTGCCGTCGGACATCATCGGGGTGAGCGTGTACGACAGCACGAGTGGGACGTTCGAGTTCAAGAAGGGGCCGTTGTTCGCCAACATCGTATTGGCCGACGAGATCAACCGGACGACGCCGCGCACGCAGTCGGCTCTTCTGGAAGCGATGAACGAATGCCAGGTGAGCATCGATGGCCGCACGATGCCGCTCGACAAGCCCTTCTGGGTCATTGCGACACAGAATCCCTTCGAATTCGAGGGGACGTATTATCTTCCGGAAAACCAGTTGGACCGATTCGCTTTGCGGATTCGGATCGGGTATCCGGATCGACAGGTCGAAAAGCGGATCGTCCGCGAAGAGCCCGCCACGGTGGGTTTGGATACGATTGCGCCGGTGATGTCGCGCGAAGATGTGCTGGCGCTGCAGGCGCGGGTGCCGCAGGTTCGCATCGATGACCGGCTCACCGATTACGCACTCGAGCTCGTCGAGGCGACGCGCGACCATGACCAGTTGGAAGTCGGGGTTTCGCCGCGAGGCACGATTGCGTTCATTCGGGCGGCCCAGGCCTTGGCGATGCTGTCCGGGCGCGATTATGTCATTCCGGACGACCTCAAAGCCGTCTTCATTCCCGTGTGCGCCCATCGTGTCATGAGTAAAAGCTACATGCAGGATGGTCACGCGGTCAGTATCGACCACTTGTTCGGTTCGATTTTACGCGAGGCTACCGTTCCGCAGTGACAATGGAGCAGCCGGCAGCGCGAGTCGTTCGAGCGAGGTGGATAGCCGTGTGCGGGGGAAAATTTCATGATCGCCCCACACTCTTCAGCCGATCCCGCCGAGGCGGTATCCGTCGAACGCATGGAGCCCCTCACGCCATCGCGGTGTCGGCCCGGCCTCACGCCGATGGGCCTGGTGGCCTTGGCGATTACCCTGATCGCCACTCTGGGCGCGTTGAACACCGAGGCCAATCTCCTGCTCGTACTGGTAACTCTCGCCATCGGGGCCGTGTTTTTCAACGGGCTGGCCGCAGCCTCATCCGTCCGCGGCATCACCGTCACAAGGCATGTCCCCGCAGCCGTTGCGGCGCGGAGCGATTTTCCCCTCGTCTATCTTGTTGAAAATCGTCACCTCTGGTGGCGGGCGTGGTCATTGACCATCCGTGAGATGGCCACGAACGGGGGTGGGGGTCTTTTTCCTCGTGGTTTCGTGGCCGTGCTGGGAGCGGGGGAACGCATCGAGTTGCGCGCGATGGCCCGATGCGAGGCACGGGGGCGTATTGGGCTCGAAGGCGTCAGGATCGAATCGTCATTCCCCTTCGGCCTGCTGCGTTTTACCGTGGATCTTCGGCAACCCGAAGAGCTCATCGTTTTTCCAGCCCTCGGACGGTTGCGCCGTCCCATGGACGGACGACGGATCTCCGCGCAAACGGGTGTTTCCCAGACGAGCGTGCCGAGTGCGGGTGAGGAGGAGTTTTACGGGCTGCGCGACTACCGTGCGGGGGATAGTCTTCGTCGCGTGCATTGGCGGCGCTCTGCACGGACGGGCGAACTGCTTGTGCGCGAACATGTGCCGTTGAGAGGCAATCCGTGGGTCGTGCTCCTGGATCCTTGGCCGGGGGCCGCTGGCAGGGCAGGAGGCGATCGGACGGGCGTCTCCATGCGGGATGCCGAGCGGGTCATCAGTGCGGCTGCAACGGCTGTTTGCGACGCCTTGGAGCACGGTCATCGCGTGGGACTGATTGTCCGAGCGGCCGTGCCGGTCATCATCCCCCCGGCCGGCGGGCGGGGGCACCGTCAGCGGGTGCTGCGCGAATTGGCCACGATCGCGCCGCCCTGCGCGCATTCGATCGAGGAGATCGTCGGTAGCCTTCGATGGACAGCCGATTGGGCGGGGCGTTGCTTTGTGTGTGCGACCACCCTCTCGGAGGCGCATCGCCGTATTTTGCGGTTCATCGCGGGGCGATCGCGTTCGG
>PWPN01000364.1 GCA_003557125.1 Phycisphaerae bacterium
CACTGGCGGTTGGGTGCCACTGGCGGCTTGTCCGCCAGTGCTTGTCCAACCACACAGGGTAAGGTGATACGGGTACAGGTGGTACGGGCGCAGGATGGTACGGGCGTCCTCGCCCGTAATCCTGCTCTGTGTGCCACAATTGTGACTGTGAGAAGGGCCTCGTGAGGGGTGCTACATTCAATGTCCATAGCAGACGGGCGAGACGCCCGTCCCACCCTGTGGCGGCCGTCCCTCTCTCTTTTCCCCTTACCGAGGGGGATGAAGGGGGGTCAGTCTTTGAGCATCTTGCGCAGAACCGTCTGGAGGATGCCGCCGTTGCGGTAGTATTCGAGTTCCACCGGCGTATCGATCCGGCAGAGCGTCTCGAACGTGATCGTAGTGCCATTCGCACGCCGTGCGGCGACCGACACCTTCTGCCGCGGTTGCAGGCTGTCGTCCACGACGATGTCGAACTCTTCCGTGCCGTCCAGGCCGAGGCTGGTTCGCGTCTGGCCGGCGGAATACTCGAGCGGCAGCACGCCCATCCCCACGAGGTTGCTGCGGTGGATCCGCTCGAAGCTCTCGGCCACGACCGCCCGCACGCCGAGCAGCGACGTCCCCTTGGCTGCCCAGTCGCGCGACGAGCCCGTGCCGTACTCTTTGCCGGCCAACACGACCAGGGGCGTGCCCTCCTGCTTATAAAGCTCGGCCGCCTCGTGGATCGACATCGTGCTGCCCGTAGGCAGATGGATCGTCACGCCGCCCTCGGTCCCGGGCGCCAGCAGGTTGCGCAGCCGGATATTGGCGAACGTGCCGCGTATCATGACCCGGTCGTTGCCGCGCCGCGAACCGTAGCTGTTGAAGTCGGCCGGGGCGACGCCGTGCGCCTGGAGGTAACGGCCCGCGGGGCTTTCGGCCGCGATCGCACCGGCCGGTGAGATGTGGTCGGTCGTCACCGAGTCGCCGACCATCACGAGGCAGCGGGCTGTGCGGATCGGCCCGATCGGATCGGGCTCGACTTTCATCTCCGTAAAGAAAGGCGGTTCCTGGATGTAGGTGCTGCGGTCGTTCCAGTCGAACAGTTCGCCGCCGGCCGTCGGGATCGCCTGCCACTGCTCTTCGCCCTCGAAGGCATGCGCGTAACGATCCTCGAACTGCTCGGGCGCGATGCCATCAACCAGGGCCTGCCGGACCTCCTCCTGCGTCGGCCAGATGTCCTTGAGATAGACTTCGCGCCCTTGGCTGTCACAGCCGATCGGGTGGCGCGTCAGGTCGATGTCGGTCGTGCCCGCAAGTGCATAGGCCACGACCAGCGGCGGGCTGGCCAGGTAGTTCGCGCGGGTCAGCGGGTTGACTCGCCCCTCGAAGTTGCGGTTGCCGCTGAGCACCGAACAGGCGACGAGGTCATTGTTGGCGATGGCGGCCGCCACCGGTTCGGGCAACGGTCCGCTGTTGCCGATGCAGGTGAGGCATCCGTAGCCGACGACGTGGAAGCCGATCCGCTCGAGCGCGTCCATGAGCCCGGCCCGGACGAGGTAGTCCGTCACGACGCGCGAGCCGGGGGCGAGGCTCGTTTTGACGTAGGGCGGGACGCGCAGACCTTTTTCGACAGCCTTTTTGGCCAGCAGCCCCGCGCCGAGCATCACCGAGGGGTTCGACGTATTCGTGCAACTCGTGATCGACGCGATCGCGACGACGCCATGGCCGATCTCTGTAGCGTTTTCGTCGCCCGCGACGGTCGCCCGGCGAGTGACCTGCTCAGCGGGCAGGGCGAAGCCGCGTTCCTGGATCGGTGCGGTCAGGCTCGTGCGGAAGGATTCCTGAGCATCGGCCAGGCGTACGCGATCCTGCGGCCGTTTGGGGCCGGCAAGGCACGGCTCGACCGTACTCATGTCCAGTTCGAGCGTTTCCGAGTAGAGCGGGTCCGGTGTGTCGGCCGTCCGGAAGAGCCCTTGCGCCTTGCAATATTTTTCGACCAGTTCGACCACAGCCGCGGGCCGACCCGTCAGACGCAGGTATGCGAGCGTTTCATCGTCGACCGGGAAGAAGCCGACCGTTGCGCCGTATTCGGGGCCCATGTTCGCCACCGTCGCGCGGTCGGGCAGCGACAGAGCCGACAGGCCCGGCCCGAAGAACTCGACGAATTTACCGACTACGCCGTGATTGCGCAGGATTTGCGTGATGGTCAGAACGAGGTCCGTGGCCGTCGCACCTTCGGGCAGCTCACCAACGAGCCGGAAACCGACGACCCGCGGCGTCAGCATGCTGATGGGTTGGCCGAGCATGACCGCTTCGGCTTCGATCCCGCCGACGCCCCAGCCGACGACGCCCAGCCCGTTGATCATCGTCGTATGGCTGTCCGTGCCGACGAGGCTGTCGGGAAAGGCTGTGGGCTCGCTCCGGCCGGGCTCGACCTGCGTCAAAACGACCTGGGCGAGGTGCTCGAGGTTGACCTGGTGGATGATGCCCGTCGCCGGCGGAACGACCCGGAAATTGTCGAACGCCTGCTGCGCCCACTTGAGAAGTGCGTAACGTTCGGTATTCCGCTCGAATTCCTTGGCCTTGTTGATTTCGAGCGCCTCGGGCGACGCGAACGCATCGGTCTGCACCGAATGGTCGATCACCAGGTCGCAACGGACCTGGGGGTTGATCTTCTTCGGGTCGCCGCCGAGCCGTTGCATGACGCCCCTAAGCGCAGCCAAGTCGACGACGCTCGGCACGCCCGTGAAGTCCTGGAGAATGACTCGGCCGGGCTTGAACGGGATCTCCACCTCGTCGGGCGACTCGGCCCGCCAGCCAGCCAACTGCCTGACGTCCTGCTCGGTCACCTGAAACCCGTCCACATTACGCAGCAGGCTCTCCAGCAGGATCCTGATCGAGAAAGGCAGCCGATCGAGTCGGGTCAATCCCGCCCGTTCCAGCGAAGCCAGGCTGTAGTAGCGGACCTTTCCCGTACGCGTATCGATCTCGGAAACCGCCCCGAAAGGATCGGGCTTGCTGTGCTGCGATAACATTTAACACCCCACTGCAATATATCTACTGGCTACCCATAATGCGCTGCGAAGCTTGGCGCGAATCGTTCGACATGCCGGAAGCTCGTCGCGTGTCACATGTTATTTATTGTAAGTCTTTTTCGCTAGCCGGTTCGTGCCTGAGTTTCGTGCCTGTTCAGGCATATCCCCCGACGCCTGCAGGTGCCGTCCGCGACCGGCACGCCTCCCTTGCAGCCCTTTACGGTAATCGAAAGTTCCGATTCCATCGAGAGTTAAGGGTGAAATTCGTTGCGGCGCGCTTTATCGGACGTTCGGGATATGCCTGTGGTCCGGTGTCCTGATAAGACTCATCCCAAGCGTGGCGTTTTGCCGACAGAACAGAACCGGCTGATCGCGATTATCGGGTCAGCCTTCGTTGTTGTGCGTAAAGGTCAGGATGACCGGTCGACAAGCAGGGTGCTCAGGATGAGCGACGTACGGCGACATGCTTCGCCTGCACATCCCTTTGTCGGTCGCTGGCAGATTCCGCTGCTTACTCTGGCGGTGGGGTTGCTGGTGGCCGGTCTGCTGCGCCTGCGCCCCGAGCCCGTCCTGCCATCGTTCGACGATTACCTGGCCACAGCCTCGGAGCTCACCGAGGCAGGGCACTATGAACGGGCCAGCGACCTGCTGACCGAGCTGCTGGCCGAAGAGCAGATACCTCTCGCGCAGGACGATCGCCGTCGTGCGCACACGCTCATGGCCGAGGTCATCCATCGTTTCGAGTCGCACAACGTCATCCACGGCCGACAGAACGCAGAGCAGATCCTGCACCACACCGATGCAGCCCTGGTAGCGGGCGGGCAGTTCGACGCGCGCATGCTGAAAATGCGCGGCGATGCCGAATCATGGCTCGGCCGATGGCCTGAAGCTGTGGACTCTTATCGGGAGGCGCTCGACGCGGGTTGGCCGAACCCCTGGCCCGTGCGTCAGCGGGTGTTCGAGATCGAGCGTTACGCAGGCCTGGCGAGCCCCGACGAAATGGAACGCCAGCTGACCGCGTTTCTGACGGCCGACGACGTGGACGAGTCGCTCTGTTTCTGGGCGCTGAATGAAATGGTCGAGCTGCTGGCGGGAGCCGACCGCTACGATGAGGCTGAGGCGCTTCTGAACGTCCAGGCGGATCGCTGGTCCGACGAGACAGCCCGCCATCACGTCGCCTACCTGCGCAGCCGGGTCGATTATCACCTGGGCCGATTCGAGCAGGCCGAGCTCAGTCTTCGCGCGTTGCGCGACCGGCTCGTGCCGGGCGATTCGCTCTATGCGTCCACGGGTTGGCTTCTGGGTCGTATCCACCTGGCGTACGAGGCGCCGCAGCCGGCCTTGTCGTTTTTCGACGATGTGATCGAACGGAGCACGCCGGGCCCGTACCGGACCCAGTCGATCCAGGGCAGGGCCGAGGCGCTGTCGGGCCTCCATCGCTATGACGAATCCCTGGCGGTCTTCGAAGAGGTGATTCGGCTGGCGGGCGAGGACCCGGCCGGGTCGCGCATCGATCTGCAGGTCGTTCGCCAGTCTTTGACCGCGTGGTATGAATCGCTCCGGGCGTCGGGTGATCTCGCTGCGGCGATGGCGTACCTGCGGACGGCTTCGCGGCTCGTGCCGCC
>PWPN01000308.1 GCA_003557125.1 Phycisphaerae bacterium
ATAAGCACATGGCCAGCCAGTCCGAACGAACCGATCGCATGTGCTCAGCAATCGAAAATCTGTCGCGCGCCTTGGGCGAGTGGCCCGACGTCGCGTCGCAACAGACGCGCCTGCTACAATCGATCCTCGGCCAGTCAGAGGCGGCCCATGCACGAAGCGAAAAATGGGCGAGCACGCTCGAATCCCTCCCAAAGGCCATGAAAACGCAGGAATCGGCGCTCGGCGGGATCAACCAGCATTTGGCCATGATTGCAGAGCAAAGCGTCGTCGAATCGAAGACCATGGAAAAGCTCGGGGGGACGATCCAACAACTCAACGATCAGGGCAACAGCCAGACGCAATTGCTCAACGAGGTGGTGGCGCGGCTGACCGAGCAGCACGCCCATTTTCAATCTTCCGTCAACAGCGGCACACGCCGTTTCACGATTCTGTGGATCGTGACTCTCCTACTGGCTGCAGGCGGGCTCACCGCAGCCATTCTTGCACTCGTGGGAGTATGAGATCGCTACAGGATGGACGGGTGGCGAGGGTGGTACGGGCTGACCAGGGTGGTACGGGCGTCTCGCCCGTCGAACTGTGTGCCACTGCTCTGTGAGCAGTGCTTTGTGAACAACGGCCGTCGCGGCATAGCCGAAGGCCAAGACGGAGGGAGGACAGCTACAGGAGGCTGCTGCTAAGCAAACCCCCATAAAAATAAAACCGCTGTCTCGTCCGGTAGTTACCGTTCGCGAGACAGCGGTTTTTTATCGTGTTGCGCTGCGACTCTCGTCTTTAGTGCGTCGCGTGCTCGTGTACAAACCGGCGTGCCATCCATGCCGACGTTTTTCATTTCGCCGCTTACTTACGACGTTTGACGCCGTACTTGCTGCGGCTGCGATTGCGGTTGCGCCCTTCCTTATCGCCCTGCACGCCCGCGCAGTCGAGCGTTCCGCGGATGATGTGGTAGCGCACACCAGGCAGGTCGCGCACCCGGCCGCCCCGCACGAGGACGATCGAGTGTTCCTGGAGGTTGTGGTCGATACCGGGGATATAGGCGGTGACCTCTTTGCCGTTGGTCAGCCGGACACGGGCCACTTTGCGCAGCGCCGAGTTCGGCTTCTTAGGCGTCTGGGTCTTGACCACGAGGCATACGCCGCGTTTTTGCGGGCTCTGCTCGAGGTCACGCACTTTGGACTTGCGCGACTGCTTACGACGCGCGTTTCGAATCAGTTGATTGATCGTCGGCATTCGGCACTCCCATCACGAAACCCGCAAACGCCACCCCGCCGCCCACTGCCGACGGGGAAAGCGTAAGTGTACCATCACCGGGCCCCTCTTGCCAAGGCCCCTTCGACCGGAAATCCTCGCGACCCTCGAACTTACACGACCTGCAATCCCGGGGGAGCCGGTCAATTCACCCCGTTGTCGGTCGGCCACGAGGATTGTCGCAAAGACCCTCCCCCCTTCGGCCGTCAGTCAGTCTTCCTGGCGTTGCTGCTGGACCGCGGCCATCGGGTCGCTTTCCGCATCGCTTCCGCCATCCTTTCCGCCTTCGCCGCCTTCACCCGACGAAGCTGTGGCGGTTGCCCCCTCGGGCACCATTTCGGCGACGGACTCGTGCGCCTGCTGCATCATGGCATGCGCTTCGGTCGGTGCAAGTTCGTGCTTCTCGACCGGCTCGGCCAGGTGCTCGACCTGGAGCTCGAGATGGCTCTTGAAGCCCGTCCCGGCGGGGATGAGGTGCCCGAGGATCACGTTTTCCTTGAGGCCGATCAGCGGATCCACAGCCCCGGCCAACGCCGCCTCGGTCAGCACCTTCGTCGTCTCCTGGAACGATGCCGCCGAAATGAACGAATCGCTTCCAAGCGAAGCCTTCGTAATGCCCAGCAGAAGCGGTCGGGCCGTGGCTCGCTTCGGACGTCGATCTTTCGTCGGGGGCGTACCTCCCTGCTCCTCGACTTTCGTAACCACAGCCTCGAACTCGGCCTTGGAGACGATCGCGCTTCCCTTCAGCTCGCTGTCGCCGGGGTCTTTGATCTTCACGCTCTGGTCGACCTGTTGGTTCGCAGACCGGAACGCGAACTTGTCGGCCACCTCGGCCGGCAGGAATACCGTATCGCCCGGCGAATCGATGCGCACCTTGCGCATCATCTGGCGTACGATGATCTCGATGTGCTTGTCGTTGATCGTCACGTTCTGGCTGCGATAAACCGCCTGAATCTCTCCGAGCAGATACTGGTACAGCGCCTCCTCACCCTTGATGCGAAGGATATCCTGCGGGACGAGCGGCCCTTCGACAAGCGGATCGCCCGCTTCCACGCGGTCACCTGCATGGACGAGCAGCTGTTTATCCTGAGGCACATGGTGCTCTTTGACCATGCCGCCCTCGCTCTTGATGAGGATGGTCATCTTGCCGCGTCGCTTGTCACTCTGGATTTCGACCTCACCGGAAATCTCCGCCATGACAGCCGGCTCTTTGGGCTTGCGCGCCTCGAAAATCTCCGTGACACGAGGCAAGCCGCCAGTGATGTCCTGAGTACCGCCCATCGCACGCGGCTGACGGGCGACGAGCATGCCCGGCACGATTTCCTGCCCCTCGTCCACCTCGATACGCGCTTTGGCGGGCAGGTAGTGGTAATCGAGCACCTTGCCCTCACGGGTTTCGATAATGACCTGCGGGTGCTTTTCGCCCTTGTGTTCGATCACCACGTAACGGGCGCCTTCGCGTTCCTGCTCGAGACGAACGGTCTCGCCCTCGGTGATGTCGTGGAACCGCACGAAGCCGCCCTTTTCAGCCAGGATCGGCGTGAGGTGCACATCCCAGGTGGCCAGCTGCGTTCGCGTCGGAATCTCCTGGCCCTCGGTGACCATGATTTCCCCACCGTAGGGAACGCGATAGCGTTCGAGTTCACGCCCCTTCGAATCGACAATGGCGATCTCGCCATTGCGTTTCAGAGCGACCGTGCGTACGGGGACGTCCTTTTGAGCAGGAACCTCCACCGCGTTGAGATTGTGGAACGCCACGGTGCCCGGCTGGATGTTCCGAAGCTCATTGTCCACAACGGCGCGGGTCGCCACACCACCGGTGTGGAAGGTTCGCATCGTCAGCTGTGTACCCGGCTCACCGATCGACTGGGCCGCGATGATACC
Organism: Phycisphaerae bacterium; assembly: GCA_003557125.1. Lineage (GTDB taxonomy): Bacteria > Planctomycetota > Phycisphaerae > UBA1845 > PWPN01 > PWPN01. Next base: position 3,130 of record PWPN01000308.1, read on the forward strand.
GACAGCCATGCCTTCTTCGACGAGCGCATTGGTGGCCATGTCGAGACCATAGCAGTTCGCGCAAACACCCAGAGGGCTTTCGCATGTAAGCGGGCTTCGCACGCGAATCGTGTCCAGGCCGAGATCCTCGACCTTGGCGGCTATCTCGTGACTGATGACCTGGTTCTCTGCCACGATGAGCTGATCCGTGATCGGGTTGCGGATCGCGTCCCGCGCGACACGGCCCACGATCGAATCGCGCAAGGGAACGGCGACCTCTTCCCCTTTGTAGATCGCCCCCTTGGTGACACCCTGGATCGTGCCGCAGTCAGCCATATTGACGATTACGTTCTGCGCTACGTCCGCCAGCTTCCGCGTCAGGTAGCCGGAATCCGCCGTCTTCAACGCGGTATCCGCCAACCCCTTGCGGGCTCCGTGCGTCGAGCTGAAGTATTCGAGAACCGACAGCCCCTCGCGGAAGTTACTCTTAATCGGAGTCTCGATGATCTCCCCCGAAGGCTTGGCCATGAGCGCCCGCATACCCGCCAGCTGGCGGATCTGATCCACCGAACCGCGGGCACCCGAATCGCTCATCAGGAAGATCGGGTTCAGGTAGAATCGCCCCTTCTTGCTCAAGGGCGGCATATAGTCGCCTTGCTCGTCGCGCAGGTCGTTCTTGAGCTCCCTCATCATCTCCTTGGTCACTTGCTCGCGCGCGTGCACCCACACGTCGATGAGCTTGTTGTGACGCTCCATCGGTGTGATCACGCCCTGCTTGTATTCGCGCTCGGTGCGGTCGACGACCTTCTGGGCCGCCTCGATGATCTTGTACTTGGCGGCCGGGATGCGCAGGTCGTGCACGCCGATCGACAGTCCCGCCAGCGTGCTCCGCTTGAAGCCGATCTCTTTGATGTCGTCGAGCAGCACGATCGTCGCAGCGCGGCCGAGCCGATGATAGCAGTCGGCGATCACCCGACCCGCACCCTTCTGGTTGAGCGGGTAATTGTAGAAGGGCATTTTCTTCGAAAGAATGTCATTGAAGATGAGTCGCCCCACCGTCGTTTCGATGATGCTATTAGAAGGCACCGGCTCGAACGCCCCACCCGGGGCAGTGACCATTTCCTTGCGATCGACCCGGCAAAGGATCTTTTCGTGAATGGTGATCTTGTCCATGTCGTACGCAAGCATCGCTTCGTGCTCGTCGCTGAAGACGCGCGGGCGCGGCTTTTCGTCGGGCCGATCGGGTGCATAGTCGCACGTCAGATAGAAAATTCCCAGAACGATGTCCTGCGACGGTGACATGATGGGGCTGCCGTTGGCCGGGCTGAAGATGTTGTTCGTCGCCATCATCAGCACGTGAACCTCCGTCTGCGCCTCGATCGACAGCGGAAGGTGCACAGCCATCTGATCGCCATCGAAGTCGGCGTTGAACCCTTTGCAGACCAGAGGATGGATGCGGATCGCGTTGCCCTCGACGAGGACC
>PWPN01000049.1 GCA_003557125.1 Phycisphaerae bacterium
ACGCGATAGTTCAGGTCACCGTCTTCGGTGCATTGAAGCCAGACAAACTCCCTTTTGGTCGACTTGGCCATTGACTATCACCTTGAACTACGCCATACGCCATCTGATCCGTTTCGGTCGGCCTTATCTGGCGTGCCCACGTTTGACTCATCCCATTTACTTTACTACGTTCGTACGATCCTGAAGGTGGCCGTCAGGAATGGCTGCGGATGCAATCCCGAGGCAGGGTCGCCACCTTCCGCCCTGCACCGTGTTGTCCCAGCCACCTGATCTTACCGGGCCCTGCCGGCAGCCTCGAATCCACCTCCCGCTGACTTGTTGTCTGGCTCGAGGCTTTCCAACTGTCCCGCCCTGCTGCGAACCTTCGGCTTCCTGATATTGTACGAAAAAGCAGCTTACTCGATCACCTTGATGACGACGCCCGACCCGACCGTTCGGCCACCCTCGCGGACGGCGAACCGCAGGCCTTCCTCCATCGCCACCGGCTTGCCAAGTTCAACCACGAGCTCGATATTGTCACCAGGCATGCACATCTCAGCCCCGCCCAGGAGGTTCAGATTGCCCGTGACGTCCGTCGTACGGAAGTAGAACTGAGGACGGTAGCCTGTGAAGAACGGCGTATGGCGTCCACCTTCCTCCTTCGTCAACACGTACACCTGTGCTTGAAACTTCGTATGCGGCGTGATTGACCCTGGAGCGGCCAGGACCATCCCGCGCTCCAGATCCGTCTTCTCGACACCACGCAGCAGAATACCGACATTGTCGCCGGCCTGACCGGAATCGAGCGTCTTGTTGAACATCTCGACACCCGTGACCGTCGTCTTGCGCGTTTCGCCGAGACCGACGACCTCGACCGGGTCACCGACCTTGACCAGACCGCGCTCGATTCGGCCGGTACCTACGGTGCCGCGTCCCTTGATGCTGAACACGTCTTCGATGGACATCTGGAACGGCTTATCGACGACGCGGGGAGGCTCCGGAATGAACGAGTCGATGGCGTCCATGAGATCCTGGATGCACTGGTTCTTCTCGGGATCCTCCGGGTGCAGCAGCGCCTCGCTGGCAGCACCTTTGACGATCGGCGTATCGTCGCCGGGGAAATCGTACTTGCTCAGCAGCTCGCGAATCTCGAGCTCGACGAGCTCGAGCAGCTCCGGATCGTCGACGAGATCGACCTTGTTGAGGAAGACCACGATGGCCGGCACGTTGACCTGGCGGGCCAGCAGGATGTGCTCGCGCGTCTGGGGCATCGGGCCGTCCGCGGCCGACACCACGAGGATCGCGCCGTCCATCTGGGCCGCACCGGTGATCATGTTCTTGACGTAGTCCGCGTGGCCGGGGCAGTCCACGTGAGCGTAATGCCGCTGCTCGGATTCATATTCCACGTGCGACGTGGCGATCGTCAGAATTTTGGTCGCGTCGCGTCGGCCTTCCTTCTCGGAAGCCTTGGCCACCTCGTCGTACGATTTGAAGGTCGCCATGCCCTTCTTGGACTGGACCAGAGTGATTGCCGCCGTCAAAGTCGTCTTGCCGTGATCCACGTGGCCGATCGTGCCGACGTTCACGTGCGGTTTGGTACGTTCGAATACAGCCTTGGCCATTGAAAGGTTCCTCCACTCTTTCTTACGATGCCTGTCAGCCTCTGATGGTTTTCCGTTTTCGCCCTGGTCTGCCTGCCTCGACCGCACCTCGCGACCGGGCGTTGCCCATTCGATCACATGTTCCGTAACCCGCTGCCATCACCCTCGCTATCGCCTCACCGCTGCACTTCGCGTGCATCGGCTTTCTTCGGCTTCGCACCCGTTCTGTTCATCGGCCATCGCACGGACCTTTGTGAAGGGTCATGCATCAAAGGGGGCCGATCGAACGCGTTCCCTGCGACTTCCGCACCGTTGCCCAACAGCTGCTGATGGGGCTTGAACCCATGACCTCGTCCTTACCAAGGACGCGCTCTACCACTGAGCTACAGCAGCAGGGGTAATGCCGCCGCTCCTGCCGGTCGAAACTCCAAGCCGGCCGAGCGGCCCGTACGGAAACGCAGCCCGGCAAAGGAGGACCAGGAGAGGGGCACGGACAGACTGTCCCTACCGACCTCCGTGGCCGAGGAGGAATCAGTATACCTGTTCCCCAATGACTGTCAAACCGACCCATGCCCGATACGGGACCAAGGCCCCGTGCGAAAGGGCTCTTGATGGCCGGTTCGATAAGACGGCGGTGGCACAGGTGCCAAACCGTGCGATGATCCGACGTTGCGACCCGCCTGACTGGAGGTGGATCGTCCGAATCTCCGGCACTCCGCCATGAAATTCCAGCACAGGCCGACTCGCGTCCGATCGGCCTTCGATATCCGTACGTCCGATAGCACTTACGCCGGTATCGGACGATTCCGTTCATCCACGAGAAGAACCTTCGGACGGTGGGACGTCGCCTCCGAATCGTCCATCAGGCAATAGGTCAGGATGATGACGCGATCACCCGGTACGCCGAGCCGGGCGGCCGGGCCGTTGAGCAAAATCTCGCTGGAACCGCGCGGCGCTTCGATGGCATAGGTCACGAGCCGGGCACCATTATTCAGATTGAGCACGTGCACTTGCTCGCCCGGGAGAATGCCCGCACGTTCGAGCAGGTCCGTATCGACCGCAACGCTGCCCTCGTACTCCAGATCGGTCCCGGTGAGGGTGGCACGGTGGATCTTGGATTTCAACATCATCCGCTGCATCGAAGCATGCCTCGCATGCATGACCGCAAAAATAAATACCGCAGAATCAACATCGCTACGCCAGACCCTGCCGCCGGCAACTCATGATCGCCTGAAATATGGGACGCATGCGAACCAACGGATCGGCGTTCCCATGCCTCTTTATACACGCTTTCCGCCCACGTTTCCATGGGCGAATCGCAGGGCCTGCCCGTCCGGGCGGTCACGGCACCCTGCCTGGACCGATCATTCATGGACCGACTTTACTGTGCCCGAGCGGTCTCATACGCCCAGGCCAGCCACTCCAGCACAGCCGCTGTGTCGGACGGCTCGACCGTCGGCCCGCCCCAGAACCGGAAGCCCGGAGGCGCGTCGCGGTAGGCGTTGAAGTCGTAGGCTACCTTCTCCGCTTCGAGCAGCCCGACGACCTTCTTGCAGAAATCCGCCTGCTCCTGGCTGGACAGTCGGCCGAACCATTCAGCTGTCACTTTCAGGCAGATCGACGTACAGCTATTGGTTTCCGGTTTTTCCGCCAGGAAATCGATCCAATCGTTCCCGGCCACGAAATCTTCGACAGCCTTGAGGTTTGCGCGACTACGGGCGAAGAGCGCCTCGCCGCCCTGGCATCCGTCGTAGGTGAGCGACTTGGCCCAGTTCAGTGTGTCGATGTAGTCTTCGACCGCCAGCATCGAGGGTGTGTTGATCGTCGAGCCTTCGAAGATCCCGGCAATGAGCTTGCCAGCCTTGGTGAGTCGGAAAATCTTAGGCACAGGCCAGGTCGGCGTGTAGGATTCGAGCCGCTGCACGGCTCGGGGAGACAACACGAGCATCCCATGTGCCGCCTCGCTGCCCATGCACTTCTGCCAGGACCACGTAACGACGTCGAGCCGTTCCCAGGCGATGGGCATGCCGAAGACGGCACTGGTCGCGTCGCACAAGGCCAACCCCTGTCGGCCCGCCGGCGGAGCGAATCCATCCGGCACCTTGACCCCGCTGGTCGTCCCGTTCCAGGTGAAGATCACATCGTGGTCCCAGTTGACCTGGTCCAGATCGGGCAATTGGCCGTACCCTGCCTTCATGACGGTCGCGTCGAGATTGAGCTGCTTGGTGATGTCCGTGACCCATCCCTGGCCGAAACTCTCCCAGGCCAGCGCCGTCACGGGCCGAGCCCCCAGAAGGCTCCACATCGCACATTCGAAGGCACCGGTGTCACTTGCCGGCACGATCCCCACGAGGTAATCGGACGGGATGCCTGCGACCTCAGCCGACAGATCGATCGCCTGTTTGAGCCGTTCCTTACCGCCCTTGGCGCGATGCGAGCGCCCCAGCCATGCATTGGACAACACGTCGGTCGACCAGCCCGGCCTCTTGGACGTCGGGCCGGAGCTGAAATGGGGGCAACGAGGCTTCACCTGAGGCTTCTGCACGACTGTTCTCCTCGCGGCAAAATGCGCGTAAAAACCCGAGGTCGACCGTTTCGGACGCACGGCACGCCCGCGCGCCACCTTTCACCATTTAAATCACGGCCACCGGACGGGGCGATCAATTTAACCTCCTGAAACATCGTTTTCAAGCGGGCTGGACGGTAGGAGCGACAGATTCATTCCCACGACCGAGCCGCTCCGTGGATCGGCCTTACAATAAATGGCCGGAGAAATGGCCAAAGAAATAGCCGTCGATTCAGGAGACGATTCTGCTTGTGAGAGGCTGTCATTCGTATTATACTGTAAAAGGAACAATTCGACGGTCCAAGATCCGGGCACGTCGCCCGTCCTGACCGGCTGAAAGCGAGTCGGCCATGGAACCCCTCAGCAAAATGCTGATCTGTCTGCGCGATCTCGAGGAGGTCGCCAGCCTCCTGGGTCA
>PWPN01000136.1 GCA_003557125.1 Phycisphaerae bacterium
CCCGTGACCAATCAACGACGCATCGCCTATTTGTCCATGGAGATCGGCCTCATTCCCAGCATGCCGACCTACAGCGGCGGCCTGGGGGTCCTGGCCGGCGATACGATCCGATCCGCAGCCGACATGGACGTCCCCATGGTGGCTGTCACGCTCCTGCACCGCAAGGGTTACTTTTACCAGCGCTTCGACGCCAAGGGATGGCAGGTCGAAGAGCCCGTCGCATGGGCGGCCGACGATTTCCTCTTCCCTCAAAACGCCCGCGCCTCGGTCACGATCGAAGGGCGGGAGGTCCAGCTCCGCGCCTGGCGGCTCGACGTGACGGGCACGACCGGTTTCGTGGTGCCCGTCTATTTCCTCGATGCCGACCTGCCCGAAAACGACGGATCGGATCGCACCCTCACGCACTGGTTGTACGGGGGCGACGATCGTTACCGCTTCTGCCAGGAGGTCCTCCTGGGCGTCGGCAGCGTCCGGATGCTCGAGGCGCTCGGATACGATTCCATCGAACGCTATCACATGAACGAGGGGCACGCGGGCCTGTGCACGCTCGAGCTGCTCGATCGGCAGGTCACAGCGGCCGATCGATCGAACATCACCGACGAAGACATCGACGCAGTACGCCGCAAGTGCGTCTTCACGACGCATACCCCGGTCCCTGCCGGGCACGATCAGTTCCCGATGCCGATGGTCCGCCAGGTTTTCGGCAACCATCGGGCCTTCGAGGCGGAGCGGGTCTTCTGCTGCGATAACAAGCTCAACATGACCTACCTCGCTTTGAATCTGAGTCACTTCGTGAACGGGGTCGCCAAACGCCACGGCGACATCTCGCGCCACATGTTCACCCAGCACACGATCGACTCGATCACCAACGGCGTCCATGCCGGCACATGGACCTGCCAGGCATTCCAGACGTTATTCGACCGCCATATTCCCGGCTGGCGGGAAGATCCCTTCAGCCTTCGCTACGCCCTCGAGATCCCGCGCACCGAGGTCGCCAAGGCCCATCGCATCGCCAAACGCGAGCTGCTCGATCACGTGAACCGCCAGACCAACGCCGGCATGGACACCGATCGCCTTACCCTCGGCTTCGCACGCCGGGCCACGCCCTACAAGCGTCTCGACCTGCTCTTTCACGATATCGAGCGGCTCCGGTCGATCTGCCGGGACGTCGGCCCGATTCAAATCGTCTACGCCGGAAAGGCCCACCCCCGCGACCAGAGCGGGAAAAAACTCATCCAGCGCGTTTTCGAGGTCCGCGAGGCCCTCCAGGACGATGTTCGGATCGCCTACCTGCCCAACTACGACATGGCCCTCGGTGCGCTCGTGACGGCCGGCGTGGACATCTGGCTCAACACGCCCAAGCCTCCCATGGAAGCGTCGGGCACGAGCGGGATGAAGGCTGCCCTGAACGGCGTGCCCTCTTTGAGCATCCTGGACGGGTGGTGGCTGGAGGGCTGCATCGAAGGCGTCACCGGCTGGAGCATCGGGACCTACTGCCATCGGGGCGGATCGGCCGACGAGGTCGACGACAGCCTTGACGCCGGGTGCCTCTACGACAAGCTCGAGAAGATCGTCGTACCGATGTACTACCACCAGCACGATCAGTTCCAGAACATGATGCTCAACAGCATCGCTCTGAACGGGTCCTTCTTCAACACGCACCGCATGATCCTCCAGTATGTCGTGAAAGCATATTTCGCGTAGCGGGACGCCAGGGTGGTACGGGCGTCCCATGGCAGGGTGGCACGGGCGTCCCATGGCAGGGTGGCACGGGCGTCCCATGGCAGGGGTGGTACGGGCGTCCCATGGCAGGGTAGCACGGGCGTCCCGCCCGTTTGTAGCGGCCGTCCCCCGTGGCGGGCGTCTCGCCCGTCATGACAAGGGTGGTACGGGCGTCTCGCCCGTTGGCGATTTTCCCTGACGGGCGAGACGCCCGTACCACCCTGGATAGCGGCGCCCCCTCGCAGATCGCTTGCCCCACCGCCTTACGTTGCATCGGCCGTCAGCCGACCTTACGATTTGCAGTCTGCCCCCCTGTGACGACCGCCCCGTGTGAGGCCCCGAGCACAGGATATTCTTTGTCGATATACGGATTGCCATGAGCGACCATCCCCAGGTACAGGACCGCAAGACCCGCCTCGAACAGATCCGCGCACTCGGCGTCGATCCCTTCGGCCAGCGATTTCCCGACGTCGAGCCCTTGGCCGAGGTCCGTGCGCGAGGCCAGAAGGCTGACCTCCATGCCGGCGACCATGACGAGAGCCTTACCGTGCGCGTCGCTGGACGCGTCATGCTCCATCGCGGACGCGGCAAACTCATCTTCATGACGATCCGCGACGGCAGCGGCGACATGCAGGTCGCTGTCAGCAAGGCGGACGTCTGCGTCAACGATTTCGAGATCGCCCGCAAACTGCTCCACCTCGGCGACATCATCGGGCTCGACGGGCACCTCGGCCGCACGAACACGGGCGAGCTGACGGTCTGGGCGCGATCGCTGACCGTCCTCTGCAAGGCGGTCCAACCGCCCCCCGCCAAATGGCACGGCCTCAAGGACATCGACCTCCGCTACCGCCGTCGCTACGTCGATCTCTTCACGAACCCGCAGGTCCGTGAAACCTTCAAGCAGCGCAGCCTGATCATCGATGCGATCCGCCGCTGCCTCACCGATCGCGGCTTTTTCGAGGTCGAAACGCCCGTGCTCCAGCCGATCTACGGCGGAGCGGCTGCACGGCCCTTCATGACGCATCACAACACGCTGGACATGGACCTCTTCCTGCGGATCAGCCCCGAGCTGTACCTCAAGCGACTGCTCGTCGGCGGGATGGAACGCGTCTTCGAATTCGCCCGCGTCTTCCGCAACGAGGGGATCGACACGCAGCACAACCCGGAATTCACGCTCCTGGAGCTCTACCAGGCCTACGGCGACTACAACGACATGATGGACGTCACCGAGGCGATGTTCACCGCAGCCATCGAACAGATCGGCGGCGGATACGCACGGACCTTCGGCGAACACGCGATCGATTTCACCCCGCCCTGGCCTCGCCTGCGGTACGCGGATCTGCTGGCTGAGCACGCCGGCGTAGCGATCGATGACATGCGGGCCGTCCGCGCCAAGGCCGACGAACTCGAAATCGACCATGCGGCTATGGACGATACCATCGTCGTCAACGAGCTCTTCGAGGAGTTCGTCGAACCGCGACTCATCCAGCCGACATTCGTGCTGGACTATCCGGCCCCGCTCTGCCCGCTGACTCGCCGTAAGAGCGACGACCCGCGCGTCGCCCTGCGGTTCGAGCTGTTCATCGCCGGTTGCGAGTTGGCCAACGCCTACACCGAGCTGAACGACCCGGCCGTCCAGGAAGAAAACTTCCGCCGTACGCTGGCCGGGGAGAAACGCGACGAGACGATGGCGGTGATGGACGATGATTTTCTACTGTCACTGAAATACGGCATGCCGCCGGCCGGTGGGCTCGGCATCGGAATCGATCGGCTCGTCATGGTCCTGACGAACGCGACAAGCATCCGGGACGTCATATTATTCCCCCTCCAGCGCCCGCTGCCCGCAGGTGCCGGCGGGGAGGATGAGACCACGGAAATCGTGACCGAAGCCGACAATCTGCAATAAATCGGCCATCCAGGCGTCCCAGAGAACGCAGGAAAGGTAGACAGCAACCGGGAAGGGTCAGCAGCCGTTCCGGGAAAACGTCGAAAAGTCGCCCAGGGACCGAATCGGGAGCACCATGTATAAATTATTCCTCTGCCTTCGCTATCTGCGCCGTCGACGGATCGCCTTTTTCGCCGTCGCGGCCGTCTGCCTCTGCGTGGCGATGGTCCTGATCGTCGTCAGCGTCATGGGCGGATTCCTCGAGATGGTCAAGGAACGCTCGCGCGGGATGCTCGGCGACCTGGTCGTCGAGAGCGGCGCCCTGCAGGGCTTCCCCTTCTACGAAGAATTCATCCACCGCGTCAAGACCGATCTGCCCGACGAGATCCACGAAGCGACGCCCGTCATCATCACCTACGGCGTGCTCCGTTTTCCGCGCGAGCAGATCACCAAACCCGTGCAGATCGTCGGCCTCCGCCTCCAGGAGACATACGAGGTAAACGAGTTCCGCGACGGCCTGTTCTATGAGCAGTACTATCCCGGCACGACCACGTTCGAACCGGCCGGCGAGCCGTTCTACGGCTACACCCTCACGCGGGCACCCGACACGCATATGGGTTTCACGCTCGGCGATGCGATCCTGCCCGATGAGTTCGAGTCCGCCTGGGAGCGATGGCTCGCGCAGGCGTCGCGGCGCGAAAAGACCGAGGCCGAGATCGATGACCGGATGGAATACGAGCGTCCCGGATTCTTCCGACGCATACCCAGCGAGCGTCTCGTGCTGGACCCGGAACCGGGCTGGCTGGACCCCGAGCTGCCCGGCGTCATACTCGGCACGGACCTCTGCGCGAGCCGTCTGCCAACCGGCGAGTACGAGCGTTACAACTGGCGCGGCGAGCAGGTCTCATTGACGTTCGTCCCCTTCTCGCCGGCCGG
>PWPN01000127.1 GCA_003557125.1 Phycisphaerae bacterium
GTCGTTCATTCGGCCGAACACCATCCGACCCGCACTCGTCTGGAGGACGCTCGTGACGACGACGGGGACCATGGCCCCGATCCTTTCGCTCGCCGCTTCCACGACGACCATCGTCCCGTCGTCAAGGTAGCCCACCCCCTGCCCGGCCGCCTCGCCGGGGCGAATGATTTTGACCTGCATCCGCTCGCCCGGCAGGAACACGGGCTTCAGGCTGTTGGCCAGGTCGTTGATGTTGACGACGTCCACGCCGCGGATCGTGGCGACCTTGTTGAGATTGTAGTCGGTCGTCACGACGCGCCCGTCCATCCGAAGCGCAAGCGACAGGAGGCGTTCATCCACGGGCTTATCCCGCTCGTCACTGCCCGGAGAAGTTTCGTGAAACTGCAACTCTAATTTGTCATTGGCCTGGAGCCGGTTGATCACGTCGAGGCCGCGCCGGCCGCGGTTGCGTTTCAGTTTGTCGCTGCTGTCGGCCACTGCCTGGAGCTCGGCCAGGACGAAAAGCGGTATGACGACGGGTACGTCCACAACCCATGCTTGCAGAATGTCGGCGATCCGCCCGTCGATGATGGCCGACGTATCGAGGATGATCGGATGGCCGCCCTTGCGTTGCCTGGCGAATTCCACGTAGGGAATCACGAAGCGCACGTCATCCTTGGTCTGAAGGATGAAGCTGACCGCCAGGTAGCAGGCCACGACGCCGATGAGCATCTTGGTCGTGCTTAACAGCGACTCGGTCACCCAGGCGAAACGGTAGGATTCGACGAACAGGTCGAGGATCAGCCCGATGCCATACGTGACAAGCATCCCCACGACCAGCCCGAAGAAAAGCCCCGAGATCGCCAGCAGCGATTTCTGAGGGATGAACACGTCCAGCGCGATCACCAGGCACGCCAACCCCAGTGCGACGATGAGGATCCCCAGGGCCAGATGGCTCTGAGTCAGCTCCGCGTAGTTCATCGCCACGCCGGCCACGATCAGAATGAATAAGGCACGAATGATCGCCAACAACATGGATCCACCCTTTGCGTATGAAGCGGCCGACCAATAAAGGATACCGACATGCTGCATGAAAATCAGGCCGCGAGAAAGTGCCGTCGATCCATTCATCTTACCGGCGACAGAGCTATTTTCCAGTGTCGCAGCGGGTCTCAATCTTGACGCTTGCCCCGGACAAAGCCATCATCACCTCAGGAAATCGGATCGACCCGTCGGCCGTCGTGCCGTTCCGCAGCCATGCTCTCTGAGAAAAGTCGATCCGCCGACGCGCTGTCGCCCAACCGGGAGGTCGTTGCCCCGATCGCCCCTTAGATCAAGGGACGAAATCCACTCATGCCAGCCCCCCCCTCTTCATCGCGATGTTTTGCAGCGGATGCACCCGGCAGGCCGCGTCCCCGTCGCTCGACTTCGCTGGGTAGGCGGGTTTTTGTCACCGGGACGCTTGTTGCGCTGCCGGTCGTGCTGCTGGCCGGTGCGTGGCGGCTGGGGGGCGCGTCGGCCATCGAGGACGACCTGATCTATTATCTGCCGATCCGTACGTTCGTCGGCCAGATGATGTGTGCCGGGCAATGGCCTTTCTGGAATCCGCTCGTGGGGATGGGCCGATCGCTGGCAGCCGATCCGCAGGCGGGCCTCTGGTACCCCTTCACGTACCTGTTCGTCGTGCTGGCTCCTCTCATCGCCTACCCTGTTACGGTATCCCTGCATTTTACAATCGCCGGAGGCGGGATGTACCGGTTCCTGAGGGCGCTGCGCCACGATTGGCGGGCCGCGTTCATCGGGGCGGTCGCCTTCCAGTTCTGCGGGTTCCTCGTCGCGCACCGGGTGCATCTGACCATGCTCCAGTCGGCCGCATGGCTTCCCTGGATGCTGCTGGCCTGGCAACGGTTCACGGACACCGGCCGCTACCGTCACTTCGCATTGGCCTGCGGGTTGCTCGGCCTCCAACTGCTCGTCCAGCACGTTCAGATCTCGCTCATCGGCCTGGCGCTGCTGACCGGGTACGTGCTCTGCGTCCTGGCCCCGAGAAAGCCCGCATTGTGGGCCTGGTACCCGGCGGGGTTGGCTACGGGCGTGCTGCTCGGGGCGGTGCAGTGGTTTCCGACCTGGCTGCATCTCGGCCGGAGCTTGCGGGGTACGCCTGCGTATCACCTCTTCGTGGAAAATTCCTGGTGGCCGACCTCGGCTGTCATGGGGCTGTTTCCGATGGTCTTCGGCGTACGCACGCCCAATCTGTGGGATCAGCCGTGGTGGGGCCCGTCCCATTTCAGCGAGCAGTTCGCCTACGGGTCGATACTCATCTTCATCCTGGCGGGCGCTTCGCTGCGACTGCTTCGAGACCCATCGCCGGTCGCTCCGCACCGTTGGAATCGTGAGGTGGTTTTCTGGTGGGCGGCCATGGGCGTGGCCTTGCTCATCGCACTGGGGCGTTTTTCACCGGTAACGCCTTGGCTGTTCGAGATCCCGGTCTATCGAAGCCTTCGCGTGCCGGCACGTTGGATCCTCGTGGTGTCGCTGGCGATGCCCGTGTTGGCCTCGTTCGTGCTCTCGGCTGCCCTGGGACAAGGGCAAACGGGCGAACGGCACGCGGGCGAACGGGCCCGACGGTCGATCCGATGGTCGGCCCTGCGATTGCTGCCGGTGTGTGCCGCTTTCTGCCTGCTGGCCATGGTCGCGGTGCGTCTGAGTCTGGGATGGTTGGCGGATCGCGTCACGGGCTACCGTTCCGAGGCGATCTGGTCCGGGGCAGCCGAAGCGTTGCGATGGGATAACCCTGCGATCGTCTGGCCATTGATCCTGATGGCAGTCACAGCCGTCCTTGTCGTACGTCTGGCGGACCGCCCGACGGGGGGCAGATGGGCCGCGGTCGTCGCGATACTGCTGGTCGACCTGGCGTCGGTGGCGGGTTTTGTCGACGTGGACACGCGGACGTACCTAAGGGCGGACCTGCGTGAAGCGCCCCCCCTGGCAGAGGCGATCCGCACATACGCCCCGGAGCCGGGTCAACGCCTGCTCGTGCCGCGGGCGTCAGCCTGCTACGAACGGCCCATCGAAGTGCTCTGGCCGCAAACGAACGTCCTGCACGACATCGCGACGCTGCCGTCCTACGGGCCGCTCGAGCCGACGGAGCAGCGCTGGCTCTTCGGGTTCATGCCCTGGGGCGCCGGCGAAGACATCCTGGGCCTGCTGCGGAACCCGGATTTGTGCCGGGCAGCGGGCGTTCGCTTCGTGGCGGTCCGGTCGGATCAGGAACGGCGCCTGTTGGCAGCGGCGATGTGGCCCGCGGCCGAAACCGTCCACTGGGAGCGGATCGACCCGGGCGATCGCGCATGGCATGCGGTACGGACAGGTGACGATCTGCGCTGGCCGATCGACCTGGAACGGGCTGGAATCTACCTCCTGGAACTCGATGCCGAACCGGTGCCCGATGAGGCTGGGCGATGGTTTGTGCGGCTGGAAACTGCCGAAGGCCAAGGTTTGACCGAGGCCCGATCGGTCGAGCCGGTCGATCTTGCGATGGGGCGTCGCCGGGTACGCTTTACGTTCCCGCTTGCACTCCCGGAGGCTGACGCGTACGTCCGGATCAAGGCAGAGCAAGGCAGCCCCGTCCTGATCGGGACCTCTCGGATCGCTCGGACAGGGACCGTCCCGGCCGATGTGGAGCCCGAAGCGGTCTTCGATCCTGACCGGGTCTACTCGATCGGCTGTGGTCGGCATCCCTTCACTCACCTTGCGGATCTGCCTGGGAATGTGGCACTGTACGAAATGCACGGCGCCGCCCCCCTCTGTTATCTTGCCGGGAACATCGTCGAAGTCTCGACCGCAACCGAGGCGCTGGATGTTCTCGAATCGCTTGCGTTCAATGGCGACGCGAACCGAACCGTCGTCGTCGAGAGTTCCGGCGATGTACCCTTGCAGCCGGGTAAAGGCGGCACTGTCGTCGTCGAATCGCTGACTCCCGGCGAATGCACGGTGCGGGTCACGGCGCCGGAGGGCGGGCTTCTCGTGTTCAATCAAGCGTACGATCCCGGTTGGCGTGCCTTTGTCAACGGTACTGTGCAGCCGATCCTCCGAACGCATCTTGTGATGCAGTCCGTCGCGATTCCGCCCGGCGAGCACCGCGTCCAGTGGGTCTTTTGGCCTCGGGGGTTGCGGGGTGGGCTGGCGCTGACGGTGCTCGGTGCAATCGCACTGACCAGTGGAGCGGCAACCCATCGACGTGCCGGGACGTATAATCCCTGAAAGCTGTTTTTGAATCCCGCAGGAGCGGATTCGATGATCGCCGGGCAAAGAGGGGACGGAATTGATTGTTTTGGCCTTTCCTGCTGCATATAAGGTCTAGGTGATGGGGTACGACGGCAGGACGCCCCTTGGAAACCGAGAGGAGCGACATCTGATGTGCGAAACACGACGGAGCAAAGAAATGCGAGACGTCCGAGGGATGGCGTGGGGACTGGTTTTCGTCATGGCTGCGGTGGCCACGGTGAGCCTGTCACCGCAGGCGGTACAAGCCGAGGAAGACA
>PWPN01000177.1 GCA_003557125.1 Phycisphaerae bacterium
CCGATGGGGGGGGGGGGAGCGGCGGCGCGAAGGCTCTCTCCAATGCACACGACCTTCCTCAGTCACAGCAAGGGACCAAGACGGTTTGGATCCATCAGCGTTGCCGAAACGCTGCTAGTGCGTATCCGTCAACAGATGAGCCCTGTTTTCGCGTGACACGGCGAGGTGATGAGACCATGACGAAACCTGTGGCTGTGCGCGGGCGATCAACTACCGGACGAAAACTGCCGGCCTCGGTGCGAACGTACCCGGCCGCTCTGCGTTACCTGAATGGCCTGACCAACTACGAACGGATGACGCGGGTCGGCTACAACAGCCGGAATTTCAACCTGACACGGATGGGCAGGTTGCTGGCCGGGCTGGAGAATCCCCACAAGCTGTTGCGCTGCGTGCATATCGCGGGCACCAAAGGCAAGGGCTCGACAGCCATCATGCTGGCCTCGATGCTGTCGCATTCCGGTCTCAAGACCGGTCTTTATGTCTCACCGCATCTGGTCGATGTCCGCGAACGCATCCAGATCAATGGCCAGGTGATCCCCGAAACCGACATGACGCGGCTGCTCAACAAGATGGCTGCGGTCGTCCGGAAAATGCCCGGCGACCCCCCGACCTACTTCGAAATTCTGACGGCCTTGGCGTTCAAGTATTTCGCGGACAGCCAGGTCAACGTCGCCATCATCGAAACGGGCCTCGGGGGCAGGCTCGATTCGACCAACCTCATCAAGCCGGAGGTCTGCGGCATCACGAGCATCAGCATGGACCACATGGCCCAGCTCGGCGGCAGCCTCGAACAGATCGCCGAAGAAAAGGCTGGCATTTTCAAAACGGGCGTTCCCGTGATCAGCGTGCCGCAGTCTCCGGGAGTCTATGCCACGCTCCGCAAGGCGGCCGAACGTGTCAAGGCGCCGCTGATGTTCACCGGCGAGGATATCGAATTCAGCTTTCGCTTCGAATCGTCGCGCGAGGCCGGGCCGCACACGCGCGTCAGTCTGACTTCGGGGACCAGTCGCTTCGAGCACCTCATGGTCCCGATGCCGGGCGATCATCAGGCACTCAACTGCGGGCTGGCCTTGAGCCTGATGGCCATCCTGAAAGAAAAAGGCCTGACCATCGACGACCAGGCCGCCATCGAAGGCCTCGCCAAAGCGTACCTGCCCGGCCGCATGGAGATCGTCTGCGACAATCCGCGGATCATGCTCGACGGCGCGCACAATGCCGCCAGCATCGAAGCGCTCATGCGCGCGATCGGCCAGAACATCTCGTACGACTCGATGGTCGTCATCTTCGGATGCCGCACGGACAAAGATATCAGCGGCATGCTCGACTTTATCCGGCTCGGCGCCGACAAGGTGATCTTCACCGGTACCGGATCGCCACGGTCTGCCGATCCGACCGAACTGGCGGCCCAGTACGTCGAACAGACCGGGAAGATGGCGCAGGTGGCCGAAGATCTCGAGGAGGCCCTGTCCATCGCCGAACGGGCCGTGACGCGCGAGGATCTCATCTGCGTCACGGGCTCGTTCTACCTGGCCGGCCGGGCCAAGCGGATCGTCGAGCAGCGCTACCTGTCCAAGGATTCGGGCCAGACGGTCGGCTCCGCATAGCTACTGGCGGCAATGAACGCCGGCGACGGAAAAGCCGATCGGCCCATGACGGGTAGGACCGCCGAGGCCGTTGCGCATCTCGTTCCGCCCCGCGCATCTCATGGATCGCAGCCATGTCTTTGCGGGCAACTTGCCAAGAGGTACCCTGATGAAGGATCGCGAGAAAGAAGACCTGCTCAAGGCGGCCATGGCTGTGGCGGCCGCGGACGGCGTGGTCAAGCCTTCCGAGATGGGCGTCATCCTGGGGCTGGCCGTCCGAGTCGGCGTAGGGCAGATTTCGATGGAGCACATGATCGAGGCTGCCAAACGCGACCCGGCCTTTGCCGACAACATCCTGATGAGCTCGCAACGCAGCGCACGGCTGGCGATGGAACTGCTCGTGGCGCAGGCCCGCATCGACGGAGAGATCAGCGACGAGGAGCGGGAACTGCTGGTGCGACTCGCATCGCGCCTTCAAATCCCTAGCAACGCGTTCCAGGCTATCTATCGCGAAGGTATCGCCCGCGCGGACCGGATACGCAAAAGTCGAGGTCTGTAAATTCATTACGATGACGCAAGCGCTCTCGATGCACTGCTCAAAGAGCAGTGGCACACAGTCGTAGCCGTGCCAACTACGAAAGGTTCGGAGCGTGCGCTTGGGGGTGATTCTCGGAGACGGGAGGAGCTTCCACCATGCGTCCTCGGCCATTGGCTTTGGCTTCGTAGAGGGCAAGGTCGGCCTGGTTGACCAGCGCTTCGGCCGACGCGGATCGGGTGCTGCGCAGGCTCGCGATCCCGATGCTCAGCCCGGCGGGCATGTCGGAACATTTCTGGCGAATGGTTTCCACGAACTGTTTCTGAATACGGTCTGCAAGCGTGCGGGCGGCATGCGACGACGTTTGCGGCAGCAGGAGGATGAACTCATCGCCTCCGAATCGGGCGGCGATGTCCGAGCTTCGCAACTGGGCGCGGATGGCAGAGGCCAATAATACGAGCGCTTCGTCGCCGGCGCTGTGCCCGAACCGATCGTTGATCTGCTTGAAATGATCCAGATCGAACATGAGGCAGGTCAGATCGGACTGGTAGCGTTCGGCAGCCGCGAACTCGCGGGCCATGACCTCGCTGAAATAACGTCGGTTGTACAGGCCGGTCAGTGCATCCTTGGAAGCCAACTCGTGCAGCTCGCGCGTTCGTTTCTGGACGCGTTCCTCGAGCTCGGCAGCCAATTGCAGCAGCTCCATTTGCGACTGCGTCACCCGGCTGGCCATCATGTTGAACGACTGCGCGAGTTGGCCGATCTCGTTGCGCGAACGGACCGGAACGCGGGCGTCCATGATGCCGTTGGCCAGGGCGCGGGCCGCGCGTGCCAATTCGTACAGAGGTGCAACCATCCGGCGCGTCCCCACCAGGCTCAGCGGAATGACCATCACCAGAACAAGACCGGTGAACGTATAGAGTCGCTCGGTGATCGCAGCGACCTGGGCCTTGGCCTGGTAGAGATCCGTCACGAGTCGCACGTACCCGTGCGGATCGAAGCCGGGGCGATGTCGGGTGCGGGCGTCGCGGACGGGCAGGACGGTATCCAGGTAGCTCCTGTCTTGACCCTGGCGACGAACCGTGATCAGGGTGTCGTCGACATCGGAGAGCAGCCCCGTCTCGAAAGTTTCGCGCGGCAGGTCGTGGTTCGCCACCGCCGACGCCAATACGACGCCCTCCGCGTTGGTGAAGGCTACGTGCACGATGCCCGACGCGTGGACCATGCCCCGGGCAGCCTGCTGAAGGGCGGCCCGCGTCCGAGGCGTGTCCCCTTCGGCAAGATAAGGAGCCGCGGTCAGGGCCAGGTGTTCCGCTTTGCGCTGGGAAAGCTCGACCTCATTGTCGAGCAGCGCTGCGCTGATGATCCTGACCGATGTAGCCATGTAAAAGGCGATGAGCCCCAGACAGAGCGCCACGACCATCAGGGAAGCTTTAAACTGAAGCGTCTGAAACGTCGAGACGAGCAGGGTCGTCACTTTACGACGCGAGGAGCGAACCGGATTGACTTCCGCGACCTTCATGGGTTGCCTCTGCGAGCAGGGAGTCTTGTTTATGGAAAGGTACAATTCGCTCGCGGACAGAGACAAATCGTTTTCATGCACAATTTTTCAGGCCAGAACGCATCGGGTCTCATAATGAGCTTGCATGAGATATCGGGTGTTGGGAGGGCCGTCTGAATATGCACGAGAAATTATGCGCACTTCAGGAAGGACCGATAACGGTAAATGGCATGCGGGCGGATGTGCAAAGTGGATCGACGTGAGAGACCCTTGACACGACGCTATGGGCTTGGCCCGCGGCGGTGCGGCTAAGCGGCGCGTCGAGTCAAGGAAGACGCCCGTATCACCCGATCTTTCCCCCCTTTCGAAGTGGGGGCCAAGGGGGGTTCTTCCACCGGAGCGTGACGCGATCCGTATCGGACGCCTCTGTGTCCACGGTCACGGGATCGAACGCGTCGTCCGGATCGAACGCGAACTGCCAGGGCCCGTTGAGGTTCACCCAGGGCGAGCGGGTGAAATCCGGGCGGGGGTGTTCGGGCCAGACCGGCTGATCCTGCGCCATCGCGGCTGCGGGGATGAGCGCCAGCACGCTGAGGAGAATCGAAAGAGTGCGCATGCAATCTAGGATAACGGGGCGCTCATCTACCGCAAACTACCGTGTTGGGTTAGAATGCCTTTGCCTGTTCGGGATGGTACGGGCGTCCTGCATGGACAGGGTGGTACGGGCGTCTCGCCCGTCGAGTGCATGATCGCACGGACGGATAACCCGCCCGTAGCCCCGGGCGCCAGGATGAGTCGGCAGGGACGGTATCCTTTTGGAATCTGGGAGCAGTGAAATGATCCACGTCGGCCTGGTCGGTGCGGGTTTCATGGGACGCAATCACTTCAACGAGTATGAGAAA
>PWPN01000051.1 GCA_003557125.1 Phycisphaerae bacterium
CCAAGGCTCCTCCCTGGATCGCCCGGAGCGAAGCGCGCACCGCTGCCGGCCAGGCCAATGACCGGGGCGACGATCTGACGCTCACGTTCGTCACGCGCCCGATCCGGATCGAAAGCGGCGATTCGGCCGAGGTCGCCTTCGACTGCTACATCGGGCCCAAGTCGAAACGGGCCTTCGAACAGGTCGAAGCGTACGTCGCGCGGGACTATTACAACGTCATTCGCGAGGGGTTCATCTGGTGCGCCCCGGCCGGCCTGGTCGGCATCATGATGTCCCTGCTCAATACCTTCCATCGCATTCCGCCGCACAACTACGGCCTGGCCATCATCATCCTCGTGCTTATCGTGCGCGGGCTGCTGCACCCGATCACCAAACGAAGCCAGGTCAACATGATGAAGATGCAGCAGCAGCAGGCAGGCCTTCAACCGAAGGTCAAGGTGATCCGCGAGAAGTACGCCAACGACAAAGCCAAGATGAACCAGGCGATGATGGATCTCTATCGCGAGGAAGGGATCAACCCGGCCGGCCAGATCCTTTCCTGCCTGCCGATGTTCCTCCAGTTCCCTATCTGGATCGCCCTGTGGACAGCCCTGTCATCGACGATCGAGATGCGTCATGCCGCCTTCGACGGCTGGTGGATCCGGGACCTGGCCGGGCCGGACGCGTTGTATACATTCAGCCAGCCTGTCGAGATTCCCCTGCTCGGCATGCTCATGGGCGGACCCGTCGAGTCGCTGAACCTGCTGCCGATTCTGCTGGGGCTCTCGCAGTTGCTCCATTCCCGGTTGATGCCTCGGCCGAGCACCCCGCAGCCCGAGGGCGCGCCCGATCAGCGTAAGCTGATGATGTTCATGAGCGTCTTTTTCGTGTTCATCCTCTACAACGCACCTTCGGGCCTGAATCTCTACATCATGTCGAGCACGCTGTTCGGCGTTCTCGAGCAGCAGCGGGTGCGCAAGCATGTCGCCGATTACCAGGCCAACCGCGAGGTCGAGGACGCGCGCCGAAAAGAGGCTGCCCAGAAACGGGAAAAAGGCTGGCTCCACCGCAAGTGGGATGAGTTGGCCAAGGAGGCCGAAGAGGCCAAGCGTATCAAGAGCGGCAAAAAGAAGTCGCGTCGCTAAGTCACCGATAAGTAACCCGCGTTCGCTGCAGGCCTTTCGGCGCGAACGGGCGGGCGGAGCTGCGAATGCGGGGCACGTAACGGAAAACCCTATCTACCTCAGGCAGGTGCCTCATGGCGATCATCGCGCTGATGACGGATTTCGGGACGCGCGACCACTTCGTGGCCACGATGAAAGGGGTCATCCTCCAGATCGATCCCAGAGCGACGATCGTGGATCTCACGCACGAAGTCGATCCGCAGCAGGTCTACGAGGCAGCCTTCACGCTCCGGCAGGCATTTCCGTACTTCCCGGATCAGACGATCTTCGTGGCCGTCGTCGATCCCACGGTCGGCACGAGCCGGCGCATTCTGGCGGCGCGGTACAGCAACCGGATCCTGCTCGTCCCCGACAACGGGGTCCTCACGCTCATCCATCGCGACGCCGAGCTCCAGGAGGTGCGCGTCGTCGAGAACCGACGATTCATGGCCGGTTCGCTGTCGAGTACCTTTCACGGCCGGGACATCTTCGCGCCGGTGGCGGCCCACCTCTCCAAGGGAGTCCGGTTCGGCGAGCTGGGGCCCGTGGCCGACTCGCTCGATCTGCTCGAGTTGGCCAAGCCCGCACGCAGCGGCGACGGAGCCCTGAACGGCCAAGTGGTCTACGTGGACCGGTTCGGAAATCTCGTCACGAACATCTCGGCGCTCGACCTGTCGGCTGCGAATACCCCCGGCCATACGCACCGGGTGCGCGTCGATGGCCGAGACGTCGGCCCGGTCCGTATCGCCTACGCGGATGTGCCGACAGGCGAGTTCGTCGCACTCATCGGCAGCACGGACATGCTCGAAATCGCCGTCAACCAGGGCAGCGCACACGAACAACTGGCCCTGGGCAAGGGTGCCCGCGTGACCGTCGAGCCCTAGTGTTTTCGAAGTATGCATCGCGTGTGTTCCTACAGTGTGCATACAGCCGCACGATCGCACGGAGCCGATTCCGGTTCTCCGCCAAACCTTCCGAAGCAAAGCGTGTCTCCATCTGTGCAGGCCGCTCGCCCACGGCGGCGTTGCGGAATATTCGAGATTCCGGCTACACAAGGCCTTTGGAAGCCGCAAAACAAGTAAAAAGCTCTGTCACTGAACAAAGGCCGTTGGGGCTTGCATCGGCAGGATACGTGAATCCGCAACGCGGGCGGGGCGGTTTGCAGCGAACATTGCGACTTGGGATAATGTAAAAAGCTGGTTGCGGCGAGCGCGCGGCGGCGTTCGTTGCGCCGGATGGCATGCGTGGGAGACCGGACTGTGAGCGGGCGTTCGAGCTGGACACGACGCGGGTTTTTCAGTGCCCGGGGTCTCGGTGCGATGTCGGGCGGGTTGCTCGGCGAGCTCGTCGGGGATGCCTCGTATTCGTTTCTCGAGGACCGCGCGGTCCTTCAGCTCTGCATGGCACGCGGCGCGATGGGCTGCGAGTTCAGCATTCAGCTGCCGGCCGCTTACACGAACGGTCTGAACGCAGGCGAGGCGGCCCTCGAAGAAATCGACGAGATCGAGCGTCTGCTGACGGTTTACACCGCCGACAGTGACACCACCTATCTCAACCAGTACGCCGCGTTGCACCCTGTGCGCACGGACGGACGGCTCTTCGCCCTGCTCGAGCGGTCGCTCGAGTTGCACCGGCTCACGGAGGGTGCATTCGACGTCGCGACGCACGCGCTTCTGACGGCCTGGGGCTTTTTCAAGGGCCCGCGACACGTGCCGACCGAAGCGCAACAGCAGGCTGCCCTGGCATGCAGCGGGATGCGGCACGTCGTGCTGTCGCCCACGGATCGCACCGTACAGTATCGCATCGAAGGTTTAGGGGTTAATTTCGGTTCGATCGGCAAAGGATACGGGATCGATCGGGCGGTCGAACGGCTGCAAGATCGGGAAGGCATTGGGTGCATGCTGCTCCAGGGTGGGCTGAGCAGCGTGCGGGCGCTCGGTTCGCCGGGCCAGGACGAGCAGGGCTGGCGCGTGGGGCTTCAGGATCCGACCGATCGCCGTCGGCGACTCGCGACGGCCCGGCTGATCGACCGGTCGATGGGGACATCGGGGATTGATCAGCAGTCCTTCGAGTCGCAAGACCGTCGCTACGGGCATATTCTCGACCCGCGGACCGGCCATCCGACCGCGCCGCTCGCTTCGGCCTCGGCGGTGGCTGCCGATGCCGCGACGGCCGATGCGCTGGCGACGGCCTTTTTCGTGATGGGACTCGACAAGACGCGTCTTTTCTGTCAAAATCATCCAGACATCGGCGCGCTGCTGGTGCTTCGGCCGGGCGAACGTGTTGCGGGCGAGGCGGAGCGGCGAGGCGGTTTCGAACGTCGCAGTACCACCCAGCCGCAAGTGGTGACGTTCAACCTGTCCGCCCGAGATGTGAATTTCGAACCGGCCGATGCGGGCCGACGCCGGCCCATGTAAACGCGCGTCTGATGGCAGACGCCATCCAAGTTGACTCCACGCCAGAAAGCCAGACCCGTCCCGCGACGGGAAGCGGTGTCGCAAGGGCCTTTCGTGGGAGTGCCGCGGGGGCCTGTCAGGAGCGGCCTCGCTCGGCGGCGAGCGATGCGCTCTACGGAATGTGTCCGGCCCGAAAAGTCCGGATCCAAGCGAATACGAATTCGAGAGAGAACAAACGACCATGGCAGACTACAAGCCCGATTTGGGAAAGCCGCGTTCGACCATGCGGACCGTGACGGGATGGACGATCTTTTTCATGGTCCTGCTCCGCATCTCCATCGGCTGGCACTTCGCTTACGAAGGCATTACGAAGCTGGACCAGGGCGATTGGCGAGCGACCGGCTACCTTCTCCAGTCGACGGGGCCGTTGCGACCCCTGTTCCTGACGATGGTCAAGGACGCGGAAGGCCTGGAAAGGCTCACGCCCGAGTCGGTCAAGGATCGGATCGACGAGCGGTTCGATGTGTGGGTGGCCCATTTTGATCTCAAGCCGCTCACGCCCGAGCAGATCGACCGGATCCAGGATGCCGAGGCCAAGGCCGAGGCTCAGCGCAAGCGCGAGCTCTACGACTATCTCGTCGCCTATCGGGAGCGCAAGAAAGTCGGCGATCCCGACCATCCGGAAGACACGAACTACGTCGATGCGGTCTTTGCCGACCCCGACTTCCAGCAGCAGCTGGAACATTACGAGCGGCTGCTCGTGATGATCTCGGAACAGGAAGCGGAGCTCGGGAAGCTGGCTTTCAACACGGAACGGCTCATGGCCGACTACGGTCGAAAGGCACAGAAGCTCAACGTGCTGCTCGAGCGCGCCACCGCTCCCCTGTACAAGGGCGGCATCCTCGACACCAACTCCTTGGAAGGCCACATACAGGCCCAACTGGCGGAATCGCAGTGGGCGCACGGGCCCGCGCCGGGCGAGAGGAGCCAGACATGGCTCATCGACCATCTCAACATGTGGGCACTCACGCTGGTGGGGGTATGCCTGATGCTCGGGCTGTTCACGCGGTTGGCGGCACTGGGCGGCGTGGGGTTGCTGGCGATGTACTACCTGGCGATTCCGCCGTGGCCCTGGCTGCCGGACAATCCGATGGCCGAGGGGAGCTATTTCTTCATCGACAAGAACTTTATCGAGGCCGTCGCCCTGATGATGATCGCGACGTCGCGGATCGGGCGATGGGGCGGACTCGATGCCCTCGTGTGCCGGTTGACCAAGACCTGCACGCCCGAGGCGATGGCCAGCACGAACGAATAAATCGAATGAGCGGTCGGGGGGCGTTCCCCGAGCAGGCGTAGCAGGGTGCCCTGCATGACAGGAATCCCGGAAAGGCATGACAGGGATCCGGGAAAGGTTTGACAGGGATCCTGGAAAGGCATGGCAGGGACCAGATCGGTTCAGCGACGAATCATTGAGGCGATTCGTATTAAAAAGGGATACACAGATGGCACTTAACAGTCAGCAACGCCAGGTCGGCAGGGACAACTACGAGGCCGCGGTTCGCCTTTCGCGACGGCAACTCCTGGCCGCGGGCGCCACGGTACCGACGGCTGCGGCCATGTACTGGGGGTACGGCAATTTCAAGGCGGACCCCGTCGGCGTCGGCGTGATCGGGACCGGCAACCAGGGCCGGGCACTCATCCGCTCGATCAACCCGGCCTATCTCAAGGTGACCGCTTTCTCCGAGATCCGCCCGAGCAACCAGATCCGGGCGCGGAAGGATCTCGCCGACAAGTTCGGTGCCGATGCGGCCGACATCCCGCTCTACGAGAATTATCACGACCTGCTCGCCGACGATCGCGTCGAGCTCGTGATCGTCGCGCTGCCGCTCCACCTCCATGCGGAAGCGACCATCGCCGCGTTCGAGGCGGGCAAGCACGTGCTCTGCGAGAAGCTGATGGCCAAGACCGTCACCGAATGCAAAGAGATGGTGCGGGCGGGCGAGAAGCACGGCAAGCACCTCTCCGTCGGCCACCAGCGCCACTACAGCTACCTCTACGCCAACTGCCACTCGATCATCGAGCAAGGCGACATTCTCGGTGATATCAAGCACATTCGCGCTTACTGGCACCGCAACCAGACGAACATGGGCGCCGAGGGCGCCGAGACCGGCAAGTTCGACAGCTGGCGGCCGCCGGTTCCCGAGCAGGACCAAAACATTCCCTACGACGAGTACGGATACGAGTCGCTTGACGAGCTCATCCGATGGCGGCTGTCGAATCGCACGGGCGGCGGGCTCCTCGTCGAGCTGGGCAGCCATCAGCTCGATGCGATCAGCATCTTCCTGGGCAAGCAGCTCCCGGTGGCTGTGCACGGCACGGGCGTGACGTCCTTCTTCACGGACGGCCGGGACGTCGACGATCACATCTTCCTGACTTACGAATTCCCCGGGGATGTGGTCGCCACCTACTCGTCGATCTGTACGAACATGTACGACGGCTACGGCGAGCAGGTCATGGGCACGCGCGGCACGATGATCGTCGACAGCGAGAGAGACGCGTTCCTGTTCCGGGAAATGCGCGGCGCCCCCAGGGATACGCGCATCAACTGGGCCGAACAGCGCGTCAGCCAGCCGGCGGTCGATACGGGCTCGACAGCCATCTGGGCACTCGCGCCGGGTGTCCCGGATACCCTCGCCAGCCGCGGCTATCGCGAGCAGCTCGAGCACCTCGCCTGGCTCATCCGCAATCCGGGTTCGGACGACCGCCCGCGCTGCGACGGCAAGGTGGGGTTGGACGACGCGGTCGTCACGCTCGTGGGCAACCTAGCGATGGATACCAAGCAGCGGATCGTCTTCAAACCGGAATGGTTCGACGTGGATTCCGACGCGGCGCCGGAGAAGGAATACACGGTCTGAGCATCCGACCAGGGTGCGCGTGATGCGAGCGGCAGAGGTAATACACAAAGAGGGACGCCGACCGTAACACGCAGCATGAATGACTACCAGACGGCCGGTGCCGCGGCGCCGGCCGTTTTTATAAATGGGCTTCCCGAATGGACGCGATCTTTGCAGCGGGTCGCTGCTTGGAGCCGTTGGGCTGAGAAGGCAGGATTGGCATCTTTGATGACGCGTGAGGTGCAACGATGGCGATGAGCGGGCTTTTCGACGTGACCGGCCGAACGGTTGCGATCACCGGGGGCGGAGGCGTGTTGTGTGGGGGCCTTGCCCGGTACCTGGCCGACTGCGGGATGCGCGTGGCTGTGCTCGATCTGAAACGCCTCGCGGCCGAGGTGGTCGCCGATGCGATCAACGAAGCGGGTGGGGAAGCGGTGGGTATCGAGATCGACGTTCTCGACCGCGACAGCGTGCGCGCCG
The DNA here is from genome assembly GCA_003557125.1 of Phycisphaerae bacterium. GTDB lineage: Bacteria > Planctomycetota > Phycisphaerae > UBA1845 > PWPN01 > PWPN01. Next base: position 6,913 of record PWPN01000051.1, read on the forward strand.
CCTCGCAAACGTGCGAGAAAGCGCTGGGGCGCATCGACGTCCTCATCAACGGCGCCGGCGGCAACCATCCCGATGCGACGACCGGCCCGGATAAGCCCTTCTTCGATCTTGCGACCGGTGCGTTCGAAAAGGTGCTCGGGCTCAACGTGCTGGGGACCGTGCTGCCCTGCATGGAGTTCGGTCGACCCATGGCCGAGCGGGGCGAAGGCATCATCGTCAACATGGCCAGCATGAACGCTTTCAAGCCCTTGACGCGCATCCCGGCCTACTCGGCCGCCAAGAGCGCCGTGAAGAATTTTACCGAATGGCTCGCGGTCCACATGGCCAAGGAGTATTCGCCGTCCATCCGCGTCAACGCGGTCGCGCCGGGTTTCATGCTCACCGAGCAGAACCGCTTCCTGCTGACCGATGCCGCGACGGGCGAGCTCACACCCCGGGGCCGATCGATCATCGAGCACACGCCGGCCGGCCGATTCGGCGCCGACGAGGATCTCTACGGAGCGGTCCACTGGCTGCTTTCACCGGCCAGCCGATTCGTCAACGGTATTTGCGTTCCGGTCGACGGCGGATACAGTGCATTCGGCGGCGTCTAGCGACGCATGGGCAAAATCACACGGCAGACGTGCCTGGCAAAGGCATACGCGGATAGACGTGATCGAGGCGTGCGACGGGCACGCGAGGAACGGATAACGATACCCGGAGGAGCCACGTACGATGAGCGATCCACGAAAGGAACTCGAACAGTTCGAGCCCGGGCACGGTTTTTTCGTCGGGATCGATTCGGATGGATGCATCTTTGACAGCATGGAGATCAAGCACAAAGAGTGCTTCATCCCCACTATCATCAAGCACTGGGGTCTCCAATCCGTCTCGAAATTTGCCCGTGAGGCAGCCGAGTTCGTCAACCTCTATTCGAGAGACCGCGGCGTCAACCGCTGGCCCGCGCTCATCAAAGTCTTCGATCTGCTGAACGAACGCCCCGAGGTGCAGGCCCGCAAGGCAGCGATCCCCGACGCAAAGCCGATCCGCGATTTCATCGCTTCGGGCCGACCGCTGGACAATAAAAACCTCCAGGCGCTTATCGACGAGACCGGCGACACGGTTCTCCAGCAGGCGATGGCCTGGTCCAACGCCGTCAACGCGACAATCGCCGACCTCGTCGAAAACGTCCCGCCCTTCCCCCTCGTACGCGAATCGCTCGAACGTCTCAACGGCCAGGCGGATCTTGGCGTGGTCAGCCAGACGCCGACCGAAGCGCTGCGACGCGAATGGCAGGAGCATGCGATCGATACCTTCGTCCGCCTGATCTGCGGCCAGGAGATGGGAACCAAGACCGAACACATCCGCTACCTGGCCGGCGGCAAATACGCCCCCGAGAAGATGCTCATGATCGGCGACGCCCCCGGCGATCTCAAGGCTGCCCGGGCGAACAACACACGCTTCTATCCCATCAACCCCGGCCATGAGGAAGCCAGCTGGGAGCGGTTCTACGGGGAAGCGATCGACCGCTTCCTGATCGGCCAATACACGGCCGAGTACGAACAGCGCCTCATTGACGAGTTCGAGGCACACCTGCCCGAACGCCCGCCCTGGAAAAAGTGACCGTCTCCGAGGGTGTTCCATCAGGCGGCATCCGTCTTCCAGAAGTCCATAACAAACCCCCGGCGAGGAAGCCGGGGGTTTTTTTGTAGGTACCGGCAGGACCGACTGCACGATCGACTCGATGCAGCGCTCATCCATGAGGCGTTCACCGACGATTCGGCCGACCGCGGAGTGACGGCAATCCGCCGTTTCAGGCAGCCTTGTGAAAGCCGTTTGGCATGCCTTTCTAGTGCTCTAACCAGTTCGAACCCCAATATCTTGTACAGGTAATTCCACTGAAGTGGAATATTTGCGCGAAAATGCAAAATCCGCGCGATTAGGGCTTGCTTTGTGGTGGGGCATTGTGGTATGTTTTCCCACGAAAGGCCACGAAGTGAGGCGGTGTGGGGTGCGGCCGCCGTGACACGTGGCAGGCTCTGTCGGAATTTTTACAGGATGACAGGGCAGCCAGACGGCCAAGTGGCTGACGAGACTGCAAGCACAATTCTGGACGACGAAGCCGGCGCCGCTGGGCGCTATGAGCCAAGTGGGCAGGTGGCATGGTCTTTACGGGCACGTACGAACTGACCATCGACAGCAAGAACCGGTTGTCGGTCCCCGCCGGCATCCGATCGGCCATGGACCCCGCCCGAGATGGTAAAAAGTTCTACCTCGTGCCCGGGACGCCCAAGTCGACATTGAGCCTCTACGCGGATCGGTATTTCGAGCAGTATGCCGAGCAGTACCACGCCGGCCTGGATCCCAACGACGAGCGCGACAAGTTCGAGATGGTTTTTTATGCCATGGCGACCCTCCTGGACGTGGACAAGCAGGGGCGGGTTGTTCTGCCGCAGTGGATCCTGGACCGCGTGGGGGTCGGCAAGCGTGTGACGCTGACCGGGGCGCGGGATCACCTCGTGATCTGGAACCGCCAGGAGTACGAGGCGTTCATGAACCAGAACTGGGAGCGTTATCCGGATCTGTTGCGTCTGGCGCAAATGGCGACGGCCTTGAACCGCAAGCCGGCGGGGCCGCCGACCGGTGGATCATGAAACAGAACGGCAGGCCGATGCTTGCCGGTTGTGTGACGAGTTGGATGAAAGGCTGGTCCGGCGAGGTGCCGGCCGGCTGAGACCGCAGCGAGTGGAGATGGCGCGGGTTTCAGGGGCTTGGTTCCGGGGCCGTGGCGCGGTCGCCCGGGAGCGAGCCCAGGATGAGCGGGTGGTCGGTCGGGTGCACGGATGCAATCGGACCGGCCCCGGCCCGATGTGTGGGGCAACGGAAGGCCGAGCACATGGGGCTGTGCATTTCCTGGTCTGTTGAAGCAACGGACTGCGATCAGGGATTCGCGGTCGAAAGGGAGGACACGGCCGACGCCGACCGTGGCAGCTGTTCTTGCGTCAAGCGGGTGCGCTAGCGCGGGCGATATTGCCCGAACGGTCGGGGTTGCCAGTACGCCGGACGGCCGGAAGGATTCCTGAATCAGCTGGGAAGAGGAGGGTTCACGTCGGCACGGATGTCGAACGTGACCCTGCCTGTTTACGGATGACCGCTTGTCCGACCGCGCAGGCTCCAGGCAACGGCTCTTTAAGGGATGAACGATCGAGGAGGGTGGCGTGGTGGGTCGGCCGGAGATTGAGCACGACCCGGTATTGGCCGACCGCGCGGTTGAGCTGCTGGCGGCGCGGAGGGGGCTGACCGTGGTCGATGCCACGCTCGGCCATGGCGGCCATGCGGTTCGATTCGCGTCCATTCTTGGAAAAGAGGGGCGCCTGATCGGGCTGGACGTGGACCCGGAGAACCTGACGCGGGCGCGCGATCGGCTCGAGTCTGCCCGGACGGACGACTGGCCGACGCTGCATCTGTTTCGTGCGAATTTCGCGGATATCCCGCAGGTCCTGAAAGCGATCGAGGTGCCGCAGGTTCATGTACTTCTGGCGGACCTCGGCCTCAGCACGGATCAGATGCTCGACAGTTCACGGGGTTTGAGCTTTCTGGAGGACGGCCCCCTCGACATGCGGCTCGATCCGGATCTGCCCACGACCGCGGCCGATCTTGTGAATCGGCTGAGCGAGTCCGAATTAGCGGACCTGCTCTACCACAACGCCCAGGAACGGTACAGTCGGCGGATTGCCCGTCGCATCTGCCAGGCGCGTCATCGGGCCCGGATTCGCAGGAGCGGTGAGCTGGTCGCGATCGTTACCGCGGCGCTGGCCGGTACGCCGCGTTCGCCGAAAATCAAGATTCACCCGGCGACGCGGACATTCCTGGCTTTGCGGATGGCGGTGAATCGGGAACTCGAAAATCTTCAATCGTTTTTGGCCATTGCACCGAAAACATTGTATAGCCAGGGGCGTGTAGGCGTACTGACCTTTCACAGCGGGGAGGACCGGATCGTCAAGCAGGATTTTCTGGATCGTCGTCGCGCGGGGGTTTATGAACTGGTGACCCCCAAGCCGGTCCAGCCGTTGCGTGACGAACTCGATCGGAATCCCCGCGCACGAAGTGCCAAGTTCCGGGTCGCTGCCCGGACGCAGTTGCCGTTGCCGGCCGATGCCTGACAGGCGCGTCGTCGCGATGCGGTCATGCGAGGTCGGGTCGAGGTGGTGTAGGATCGGGCCGGTTTGGACACGGAGGTAGAGAATGACCCGCGAAACGAAGATCGGGCTGTTGATCGGATTGGGCTTTATTGTCGTTTTTGCCGTGCTGCTCTCACACACGAGCGGGCCGGTCCCGATCGTCGAGCCGCGGCCGATTGCGATGGGGACGACCCCCGAGGGTTTGCGTCCCGTTGGGGCCCCGGCCGAGAGCAGTCGACTTCCGGTCGGCTTGAGCGGGCACACCCCGCCGGCTGCCTCGTGGCCGTCGCCTTCGGAGTCTAACCAGGCCGATGGTCCGCGTGCGATACCTGCAAGTCCGGAGGAAAGGCCTTTCGATCCGCTTCATGAAAATCGAAGGGACGTGTTAGCCGATGCATCCCGTCCTGAGAGCGGCGCGTCGACTTCCAATCCGCTGAGGGGGTTGCCCAGGCCCGTCGTGCTCGATGGGGCGCGCCGATTGACCGAGGGCGTGCTTTCGCCGTCCTCTGCACAGGCCGACGCGTCTGTGGCGACTGCCGATGTGCCGCAAGGGCGTGCGGAACTGGCATCGGCCACGCGCGTGGCGCCGCCGCGGATCGTGTTGCCCTCCGAAAGAGGCCAGGACGCTCGGACGGATTCGTCGGGCGCGGTGGTCGACGCCGGCGAAGCGCAGCGCGAAGCCCCGGCCGACACAGCCGCCGAGGAGTACGTCGTGCAGCGGGGCGATACGGTCGTCAAGATCGTCAAGGCCAATTACGGGTCGGCCTCGCCGCGGAACATCGATTACTTCGTCGCTTCCAACAGCGACCGGATCCGGGACCGCAACACGATCATCGAGGGCCAGAGGCTGGTCATTCCGCAGCTTCCGCCGGAACTCTTCGAGCCGGCGCCGGGTTTCGACGTACGCGGGACGTCCAGCGATGCCCAGCAGGCTTCAAGCGAACAGTTGGCCGAGGCGGTACGGCAGGTGCCTTCGATTCCGACGGCGGGCCGAGCCGAGCCGCAGATTCGCCTCTACGAGATCAAGCCGAACGACACGCTTGGCAATATCGCCCAGCGCGAACTCGGTTCGACAGCCTACTGGAAGGAGATCCAGAAATTGAATCCGGACATCGATCCGCGCCGGATGCAGCCGGGGACCCAGATCCGGTTGCCCGCCGAGCCGCCGGTGTCTGAGAATTCCGGAAACAATCGCCAGGAGCGTGCATGACGATTCCGCGGATGGTGATACTTCTCGTCGCGCTGGCGGCGGTGGGAATCGCCGTCGTTGCGCTGCGCCTGGACCAGATGACCACGAGCCGACGCATCCAGGCAATGGAATTCCGGCGGGACGATCTCCAGCGTCAGGTCTGGACGCAGGAACTGGAGATCGCCCGCTTGCGTGCGCCGGGGGCGGTTCGGGATCGGGCCCGTGTGTTCGGACTCGACGTCGACTCGGATGGCGCGGATCGCAGGTCGCGGCGGTAAGCGGGGGGTATCGGTTTTATGGCTTGGGCACAGCGCAGCGATGGCACTGAAAGTTGCTCGGCCGTCCGCCCGATCCGCGCCTGGGTCGCGCACGTCCTGATCGGCCTGACGGTGATCCTGCTGGCGAGCCTTTCGGTGCGTCTCGTGCAGATCCAGCGCGAGTTACGACCCGAACTGATGGAGTGGTCGCAACGGCGTTTGAGCAGCACGATCCCGCTGCCCGGCCGACGGGGGATGATCCTGGACCGTCGCGGCCGAGTCCTTGCGGGCAGCCACCTCTTGCCGACGGTCTTTGCCGATCCGCGCCTTGTCGAGGATCACGGGGCTGCAGCCGAACGCCTCGCGCCGCTGCTCGAACGGCCCGTCCAGGATATCCGTCAAGCGCTCGATAAGCCCACGTCCCCTGCCTTTGTCATTCTCAAGCGGAGCATCACGCCGGAGACGGCCCGAGCGATCGAAGAGTTGAACCTGCGCGGCATCGGGTTGCGCGACGAGCCTGTCCGGACCTATCCGAACGGCCCGCTGGCTGCGCACGTGCTGGGTTTTGTCGGCGCCGAGGGCAAGGGGCTCGAAGGCATCGAGATGACACTCGACAGTTATCTCCGGGGCAAGCCCGGTCGGCGCGTCGTGGTGCGCGACATTCGCAGGCGCGCGGTTTTCGAGCGACCGGAAGGCTATATCGCGCCGCAGGATGGCATGCACGTGGTGCTCACGATCGACGTGGCCATCCAGGAGGTTCTCGAACGGGAAGTGAAAGAGGCTGCCGAAAAGTACAAGGCTGAGGCGGCCATGGGAATTGTCCTGTCGGCCAAGAGCGGGGAGGTGCTCGCCTTGGCGATCGCGCCCGGGTTCGACCCGGTCTCGCCCGCGGCTGTGCCGGCCTCGAACCGTCGCAACAGGATCCTGACCGACCCCATGGAGCCGGGCAGCGTCTTCAAGCCTTTCATCATGGCCGCTGCCATCGAGGCCGGCGTGACGCATCCCAACGAGATGATCCACTGCCGCAACGGCGTGCATCATTTCGGGCGGCGTCGGCTCAACGATCATCGTCCCTACGGCCTGCTGTCGGTCGAGCAGATCATGATGTATTCGAGCAACATCGGGATGGCCTTCCTCGGGCAGCGCCTCGGCAACAAGGGAATGTACGAGGCCCTGAAACGGCAGGGGTTCGGCGGCCGAACGGGGATCGACCTGCCCGGTGAAAGCGATGGGTTGCTGCTGCCGGTGTCCCGATGGAATTCCTATTCGACGACGTCGGTGCCGATGGGCCAGGAGGTGGCCGTCACGCCGCTCCAGATGGCAGCATCGCTCGCTGCGCTGCTCAACGGCGGCCAACGGATCCAGCCGCACGCGGTCGCGGCCCTGCTCGACCGCCAGTACCGGCTGCTGGAGGATCGTCGCCCGGAGGTCGATCTTCCCGAAGCGGTCAACCCGGCTGTCTCGGCCATCATGCGGGACATCCTGGCCAAAGTCATCAATGAAGGTACGGGCAGACCCAGCAAGCTCGAGGGGTGGCAGGTCATGGGCAAGACCGGTACCGCCCAGGTCCCCTGGGAGAATCGACGGGGCTACGAGCCGAACGCCTACCTCGGTTCGTTCATTGCGGCTGCCCCGGCGGCCGATCCTGAGCTGGTCGTGGTCATGATGGTCCGCAAGCCGGATCGCCGACTCGGATACTACGGATCGCAGGTGGCTGCCCCCGGCGTGCGTGCGGTGCTGGCCGAGGCATTGCCGTACCTGAACATCCCGAAGGACCTGCCGGCCGCCGACGAGCTCAGCGAGGGGATCTCATTGGCCGCCGATCCGCGGCCCTGACTCGCCTGTCGGACCGCCCGAGTGTACATTGCACACCCCTGCGCTGCGGGACGGTCCCCGGATCGGCCGGCAGACAGGAGGGGGATCGCACCGTCCGTTCCGTCGTCCGCTTCGTGACGGTTGCTGGACAGGGCATGCGGTGCATTTTTCCAGGCAGGGAGGCCGACCCATGATCGCTCCAAGCGAGCCCAAACCATGGAGCCGACTCGTCGTCGAGGCGGGCCTGTCCCGGGCATGGCAGCGGGCGATCGATCCGGCGATCGTTTCGATCGTCGAGGATTCGCGGCATGCCCGGCCGGGCAGTTGCTTCGTCGCGCGGTGCGGCCTTGTTCAGGACGGGCACGCGTACATCCCGCAGGCAGTGGCGGCCGGGGCGTCGGCGATCGTCTGCACGCGCGACGTGGACGCAGTCGACGGGGTAGCGGTCCTGAAGGTGCCGGATACGAGCGGCGTCGCCGGGCGGCTGGCGATGGCGCTGACGGGGTGGGCCGACATTCAGCGGAACGGACGGCTTCGCGTGGTCGGAATCACCGGCACGAACGGTAAGAGCACGACCTGCTACCTGCTCCGTGCGATCCTGAAACGGGCCGACCATCCGACGGCGCTGCTGGGGACCGTCCAGTACGATCTGCTTTCGCGGACGATCCAGGCTGAGCGGACGACGCCGACCTGTTCGGAACTGATCAGCTACCTGGCCGAGGCGACCGGGGCGGGCGCGACGCATGCGGTCATGGAGGTGTCCAGTCACGCACTCGACCAGGGACGCTGCGAGAACATCGATTTTTCCGTGGGCATCTTCAGCAACCTGACGCGCGACCACCTCGACTACCACGGGACGATGGACGCCTATCTGAAGGCGAAGAAAAAGCTCTTCGACAGCCTCGATGCGAAAGCGACGGCTGTCGTCAACGCACACGACCCGGCCGCTGTCGCGATCGTTGCCGATTGCCGGGCACCGGTCCTGCGGTACGGTATCTGCGGCGATGCGTCCCCGACCGGTGCCGAGGACCGCGACAGCCTGCACGTATCGGCCCGTATCCTGGCGATGACAGCCAACGGGACCCGGTTCGAGCTGAGCATCCGAAGGCCGGGGGATGCGTCCGCGGATCGCACGGGCGTTCCAGTGGATCTGGCGCTCGTCGGACGGCACAATGTACTCAATGCCCTGGCCGCGGGCGCCGCAGCCTCGGCCTTGGGCGTGGGTATCGAAGCGATCGCGGTCGGCTTGCAGGACATGGCCTGCGTCCCGGGTCGGCTGGAACGTGTGGTTACCGGCGCGGAAAATCGCAACGTCCTGATCGATTACGCGCATACCGATGACGCCCTGGACAATGTGCTGTCGGCCTTGCGCCCGCTCGTCGCGGGGAGGCTGATCCTTGTGTTCGGTTGCGGGGGGAATCGCGATTCGCAGAAGCGCCCGATGATGGCGGCTGTGGCGGCACGCTACGCCGATGCGATCGTGGTGACGAGCGACAACCCGCGCACCGAAGATCCGCAGGCGATCATCGACGCGATTCTGGCGGGATTCCCGGCCGAGGCGATGGCCCGCGTTCACGTGGAGCCGGACCGTCGTGAAGCCATCGCGCAGGCGATCGGAATGGCAGGGCCCGAGGACGCCGTCCTGCTGGCCGGCAAGGGGCACGAAACGTATCAGGAAATCGGGGATCGGAAGATTCCCTTCGACGACGCCGCCGTGGCGCGCGAGGTGCTGGAGGCACGGCTGGTCGGTTGAAACGGGATGCGCCGGAGGCAAGTCCCCCGAGGCGCATCGCGAGGCGGACCGGGTCGAGACATGGAAGTCGCATGAAACCCTTGACGTTGCAAGAAGTGGTGGACGCCCTGGCCGGGACGCTCGATCGGCCCGTACCGATCGGCAATGTGAAGCGCGTGGTCATCGATTCGCGCGATGTGCAGGCGGGGGATCTTTTCGTAGCGATCCACGGCGAGCGGTTCGACGGGCACGACTTCGTCGGTCGCGCCTTCGCAGCCGGTGCGGTCGCAGCCGTCGTACGCAGCGACTTTCCGCCGACGACAGCCGAGGGTGTCGACGATGCGTCCGGCGCTCCTCTCCCGATGCTCATCCGCGTCGACGACACCGTGGACGCGCTGGGGCGCCTGGCCCGTTACTACCGGCAATCGGTCATCAACGGGGGCATCACCCTTGTTGCGGTCACGGGCAGCAACGGCAAAACGACGACCAAGGACTTGGCCGGCGCTGTGCTGGCGACCACATACCCGGTGCTGAAGACCCCGGCTAATCGGAACAACGAATTCGGCGTGCCTTTGGCGCTCCTGGACCTGGATGCCAGCCACGGTGCGGCCGTCATTGAAATGGGCATGCGCGGCGCAGGCCAGATCCGTAGTCTGGCGGCTATTGTACGGCCGACGGTCGCTGTGGTGACGAATGTCGG